>JAQWSU010000002.1 GCA_029243025.1 Pirellulaceae bacterium
CGGTTTTGTGAAGGATCCTACCGTTTCGGCACAAGGATTTCCGACGGATCGTTCTGAGTCTGCCGGCGAGTCGCCTCGAGTGAATCCTCCAGCCGGTTTTGTGAAAGATCCTACCGTTTCGGCACAAGGATTTCCGACGGATCGTTTGGAATCTGCCGGCGAGTCGCTCGGAGTGAATCCGCGAACAGAGTGGGTCAAGGAGCTAACGGTCTCGGCCTCAGAGAATTTGCCTACGGAAAGGCTTGGGTTTGACGGGGTAAGTTTGCTGCAAAACTCAGCGAATTTCTCGAAACAAAACGAGTTGAAAAAGGATGTGACCGTATCACAACCAACGGTTGGGGATCCACTGATGTCGCGGCGCCCGTCTTCGCGAAGCGGCGATAACCCGTTCAGTGTAGAGAACACAAGATCCTCACAAATTTCCTTCGACTCGCAGGCGGCCTTCTTTGAGTCTGCCCCACGTTCGGCCAGTTCTGTTTCTCAGGCTAGATTAGTGCCAGAATCGGTTCAGTCAAATCAGACCGTCGCCGGTCATAAGCCAGGGTCAAAACAGCAGTGGGCGCAACCGACTGCAAACCCTTCGAGGACTTCCATTCAGGTTGATTCCCAACCAATAGTGCGGGTTCAGCCAGGTCTGCGTTCTAAGTCGACAGCGACTGCCGCGACGACTGTAGTCGCCGCGGAATCCGATTTTCATCATGTGGTTTATCCGGGATTAATTCACGCAACGTTGCCCCCAAGCTGCAATTGTGCTTCACCGGTGGCTGAATTCTGGCGGCCGGAAGGCATGGATTTACCTTGGCCGCCCGACGAATACATTTGCGATGGTGGGGACGCTGATGCTCGCGTTACTGTCAATCGTGAATCTCAGGTTTCTGGACTCAATCTCGAGGACACGGTTGCTCATTACGACACGGAGGATGGACGTACAATCGTCACGCCTTCAAATTCTGTGTGTATCTACTCACCTCGTTTTGCGTCCGTTCGGAAAATAATCGGGGTTCGCGAGGATGATCGGCTGCTCAGTCCTGGACTGGTTGATCTGCCTTTACCTCCGATGGTCGAGGACTTGACGCGTCCTCCTTTGGTGATTGAACAGCCGCTACCACCGAGACGGTTGCTAGATATTGACGGTCCGTTGGCACTTCGTGACCGAAGACGAGGGCTCGAGATCGACCAGGCGGTTCGTGTTGCTGAGCTGGTTCGAGAATTCCAGGCCTATGAAGATTATCAGATCATGCGTATTGGGATTGATAAATCTGCAGATAAGGCGCGAATTATTGAGCATATCACGGCAGCGATTGAGTGGTCGCGTGCAGAGGCTCTTGAGGTCATCATCGATGAAGAGATTGCCAACGCCGACACGGCGATCCAACGTACGGGTGTTGTCTATCAGATTAAGGATGGACCTCCGTGCCTGCGGATCATCAAGCTGGCAAATCGGGGCGATGCACTCCCTGGCGAGATCGTGGAATTCACTCTTCGTTATGACAATATTGGTGAGCAAACCGTTGAGAATGTGACGGTGATCGATAACCTCACAACACGACTGGAATACGTTCCTGGCTCGTCGCAAAGCGACCGAAAGGCCGAATTCTTTGGCGACGAAAATCAAGGTGAATCACTCGTTCTGCGGTGGGAGATTCAAGAGCCTTTGCAACCCGGTGACGGAGGTTTAATCCGGTTTAAATGCAAGGTTCGTTAGTGTCGACGGCTTGACACTTGTTGTTCGACCAAGGGACCTTTCGCTAGAATGTCCCAGATTCGTGCTGGCTTGCCTCATGTTCAATTGAGCGTTGGCGCGCTTCACTCGTCGCTTCTGATGCGTGATTGAGTTCTGAGATGTGACTTCACGTTTCTCTGCCGGTGCAAGGAGATTTGCATGCAGCCCAACTGGATTGCCGATCGCACGCAAGCTTTTGACAGTAGTGGTATTCGGAAAGTTTTCAACTTGGCTGCGAAAATGACCAATCCGGTCAATCTTTCCATCGGACAACCTGATTTTGATGTGCCGGAATCAGTACGTATGGCGGGAATCGATGCCGTTCAGTCCGGGAAGAATGGATATGCCTTGACGCAGGGCATGCCCGTTTTGCGAGACAAGCTTCAGCTTCGTGTTGATGAGCAATATCAGCATGCGGATCGCCAAGTCTTTGTCAGTTCAGGTACGAGCGGTGGCCTGGTTCTTAGCCTGCTTGCCATGGTGAACCCGGGTGACGAAGTTATCGTTTTTGATCCCTACTTCGTGATGTATAAGCCACTTGTGCAGTTGGTCGGAGGCATTCCGATCGTGATTGACACTTATCCGAACTTTGAGATTGACGTGAATCAAGTGGCTGCAGCAATTACTCCCAAGACAAAGTTGATTCTGTTCAATAGTCCCTCAAATCCTACCGGAATTCTTGAGGGCGAATCCCAGACGAAGGCAATGGCCGAGCTTGCAGCGGATCGCGGAGTTGTCTTGGTGTCAGATGAAATCTACGGAGAGTTTTGCTATGACAAGCCATTTGTCTCCCCTGCGGTCTATAACGACCAATGTGTTGTGATCGACGGGTTTTCAAAGAGTCACGCGATGACGGGTTGGCGAGTTGGATATGTGCATGGTCCTGAGGCCGTTATCGACACGATGGTAAAGCTTCAGCAGTACACCTTTGTGTGTGCCCCGCAACCGGCGCAGTGGGCAGCTGCCACGGCGATGGACTGTGATGTGTCGCTCTTAATGCATGCCTACCGCGAGAAACGCAATCGCATGGTGGACGGTTTGAACAAACACTACGAACTCGCGCTGCCAGGCGGCGCTTTTTACGTGTTTCCCCGGGCGCCAAAAGACAATGGCACAGAATTTGTCAATCAGGCAATTGAAAACAATCTGCTCGTAATTCCTGGGGGGATTTTCAGCGAACGCGACACTCATTTTCGAATTTCTTATGCGGCCGATGATGAAACGATCGATCGAGGAATCGAAATCCTGCAGAAATTGGCTGGGGGAGTATAAAAAAAGAGGCCGTTACCGGGAGTAACGGCCTCTTTTCACATCAGCGCTTCGAGATGAGTGCTACGCACTCTTTGATTGTGGGGGTAGCTTGAAAAGTTTCTCGCGACCTTCCACGATATCGTCGGTGATTAGGAACTTGCTGCCAGCTTCTTGATCGGGCAGGTCATACATGATGTCGAGCATTACTTCTTCGATGATCGATCGAAGACCTCTGGCACCCGTGTCTTTTCGGAGCGCCTTTTTGGCAATGCTGCAGAGAGCACCTTCGGTGAAGTCCAACTCGCAGTGCTCCATGCGGAAGAGACTTTGGTACTGACGAACCAAGGCATTCTTGGGTTCGGACAGGACCTTCACAAGCCCTTCCTCGTTCAGCGGGGTCAATGCCGAAGTGACGGGTAAACGGCCGACCAATTCTGGAATGAGACCGTATTCCAGGATGTCATCACTTGTGACGTTCGGCAGCAACTCACCCAGCCCTTTTTCCGTATCGTGCTCGGTCGGCTGACCAAATCCGATACTTCGACTGCCGAGGCGTTTACGAATAATGTCCTCGACTCCGACGAATGTACCCCCGCAAATGAACAAAATGTTACTGGTGTCCATCTGGATGTATTGTTGCTCAGGATGCTTGCGCCCGCCTTGCGGTGGGACATTTGCTGTTGTTCCTTCCAGCATTTTGAGCAGGGCCTGTTGCACTCCCTCACCGGAAACATCGCGAGTGATCGAGACGTTTTGTGAGGTCTTGCCGATCTTGTCAATCTCATCAATGTACAGCACGCCACGTTGAGCTGCTTCGATGTCAAAGTCTGCCGCATGTAGTAATTTGAGCAGGAGGTTTTCTACGTCTTCACCAACGTAACCTGCCTCGGTGAGCGTGGTGGCGTCGCCAATCGCGAACGGCACATTCAAGACTCGGGCCAGGGTTCGCGCTAGGAGCGTTTTGCCCGATCCGGTTGGTCCAATCATTAAAATGTTGGACTTTTCGATTTCGATGTCAGACCCTTCCCAGCCTAACGCCAAACGCTTGTAGTGGTTGTGGACAGCGACGGCCAAGACTCGCTTCGCCGCACTCTGACCAATCACGTACTCGTCGAGTTGATGAACGATTTCGCGTGGAGCGGGAATATCATTGAACAACTGCTTGGTTGTTCCACGACGTCGCTGCTCTTGTTCCAAGATTGATTGGCACAGTTCGATACATTCTCCGCAAATGTAAACGTCGCCGGGGCCCTCCACGAGAGGACCCACGTCGCGGTAGCTTTTGCGACAGAACGAACAGAAGGCGTTCTTTTTTGTGGTGCCTCCCCCTCGTCGGGTTGTTGAACCATCCTTACCAGCGGGCATGATTGCTCCTTTCGGCTCGTCGGCACGCCAGCTTTTCTATTGCTGGCTGTGTCCGGCCTGGTGATTGTCCCTGGTGTTTTGCTCGATTGGCCGCTGTGTCAACTAGACAAGCTGTTTTGGCCGTTTGGGTCATCCGTGTCCGCACATTCACCTCGAGCCTAACTACGAAATCGATGCCCTCGCTGTTCTGATCTATTCAATTAAATAAATCAGAAAAGCTTTCCCTGGCACGACAGGTCAGCGGTTAACATTCCGGGCCAACCGGTAGAACCTGTCTTAATTTGAATCATCCTCTCGCTTTACCTTGGCTTGAAGTTCCTCAGCCAGGATCGTTTTTATATCTCGGAATTCTGTATCGCTCAGGACACCTCGGTGACGCATTTCTCGAAATTTTGTGAGCATCGTGCTGGAGGTTTCGGTGTCTTCGGACTCACCGCGAAACCTTCGCACAACGTAAACCCCGATGACCGATAAGATCGCCAAAATAGCCAGGGAGATGATTACACGAGCTTGCGGACTGCGCAGGAAATCGGTCATGGGGGTCATGGGGCAGTTCGGATTGTCCTCGCGGCCATCGGAGACAGTTTCAAACGGAAGATATTATGCACATGCGGTATACGGAGTCCAGGAAGAAGAGCCAATTTGGGGATGTCATAGGGGAAAATCCGGCCGGTTGATCAGCCAGAGATCCTGTGCGAGTTAAGTGTCCGCTATCGGAACTAGTAGCCACATCCAATTGGCAGCTTGTTGGAGGTAGAAACTCGGTGTTTTTTGCTGGCCTGTCGGTCAATCTCGCCTCTTCATTCTACTCACGATTCCCCTTCCGACTCGGTAATTGTTAGAATTTGGGCAGGGGACCGCGGTAACCGGCGTATTTAGGACGAGGGTACAGGGATTCATGGCGATTCAATTTCAATGCCCCCATTGTGGGAAGCAAACTGAAGTGGCTGATCGTTACGCCGGTAAATCGGGGCCCTGTGTTGCCTGCGGCCAGACGATTCTAATTCCCGGTGTGGCCGCCGACGCTGTTGCGTCGACGGCCGATGGTCGTGGAGGGGCGAATCGAAATCCCATGGTGTTGATGATGCTTCTCCTCGGTGGGGGCTTCTTATTATTTGCCATTGTGATTATTGGGTTGCTTATCGCCCTGCTGTTGCCGGCTGTTCAGGCTGCTCGTAGCCACTCGCACCAGGTTCAGTGCTGCAATCAAGTGATGCAAATCGCCCAGGCATTTGAGCACTACCAACAAGTTCACGGCCACTATCCGCCCGCTTACACAACCGATCAGCAAGGTCGTCCTCTCCATAGCTGGAGGGTGCTGATTCTTCCCTATCTTGGGCCTGATGAGGTTGCCTTGTACGATCAGTTTGACTTGAATCGGCCATGGGACGATCCGGGGAATCGGGAATTAGTCGACCAGATGCCTGCCATTTACGCCTGCCCGTCGAATGAGACGGCATCAGCAATGAGCGAAACCAGTTACTGCGTCGTGGAGGGGCCCGCTTTCATGTTCGATGCGGACAAAACCGTTTCGAAAGAAGATCTAATTGGAGCTGGGCAACCTGTGCTGATGCTTGTCGAGGTCAACCATTCGTCGATCGAGTGGACGGAACCAGTTGATGTTGATGCGGCGAGACTGGCATGCGGGATTAATAGTGGCCTGCAAGGCTGTTGTGGGAGTGAACACCGTGAGGGAATTGTCGTCGCAAACTCGGATGGCTCTACCCGAATGGTTTCCGAGGTAACTGCGCCGGCCGAATTGGTTGATATGGCAACTCTGGGGGAAGTCCCGGTTGAAGTTGAGTAGCAAACGAACGGTTTCCTCGGCTGAATTCTGACGGTCTGCCAGACGGATTCTTGGCAGGAGCCCTGTCAGCTACTCCTCGACTGAAAAAAATCTCAAGCAGCCAGTGGGGGAGCGCCGATGAACCCCTACGTAGGTCTGTAGTCATCGCTTGTGTCCGGGGGATGAGTTCGTGGGCAAGTTGTTTTCGTTGGCTGTAGTGGGGTTTTCATTCAGCAGTGCCTGCGGCGCGGTTTGTGCCCAGTCGACATTTGCGGAAAGACCTCCCGGTGTCGAACCGATCGTAACTCGTGAACATCTGTTCTCGATTCCTTTTTATCTGAATCCTCGTCAGCGGCGACCCGAGGAACTGTTTCTCTATGTTTCAGGGAATCAGGGGAAAAATTGGTCGTTGTATCAACGGCGTGCACCCCACCAGGTGAAATTCGATTTTCAAGCTGGCGGCGAAGGTGAGTTTTGGTTTGTCATCAGGACACCTCGCTCGGGAGCAGCACCGGATAGTTATTCTCATCCGGAAAAAATCGTGATTGTGGATCAATCGAAACCAGAGCTCGAGCTGAACGTTGAACTCGGAGCGACGGGGCAGGTCAAGGCCAGTTGGGATGCAAATGATCCCGCTTTGGACACCAGTACGTTTGAGCTGTCGTATCAACTTCCAAACGACGAGCAATGGCGACCCGTTACCGTTCGTTTGCCTGTCTCGCGTGGCGATAAAACGTTTTCAGGTGAAGTCTCTTGGGCTGTATTTGGCCAAGAAGGAAAGGCTCTGGTCCGCGTTGAGGTTTTGGATCGAGCTGGTAATAAAAGCGTCATGCAAGATCGGGTGACGCTTAATCCCGTCGCATTGCACAAAACTAACTCGGATTCTTCCAACGCCCATGCGCATTTAGCCGCCAAGCCTGATTTACATAAAACAACCTCGGAGAGTACAGAATCAAAGACCGATCTGCCCCCACCTTCGACTTACGATGCAAAGCTTCCGCTAACGCTGACTGAGCGGTTGATAGATCATTCTGGAATTCGGGACGAGCCCCAACCAACCCGTTCGCTTCCAGCTCGTGACAACGGTTGGACATCGACGGCGCAGGATCAATCTGGAAGTGATCCTTTTGGGAATTCATTCGGATTGGTCGACCCGATCTTGGATCCGCTTGATGCGCTGAGTCGAGCCAATACCGAACCTGTGGCTGGCCGATATCCGCTGCCGGTTGCCAATCAGTTCGTACCGAATGCCAGTGGACCGAATGCCAGTGGACCACCAGCGACACCTGGTCCTTCCGTGCCGGCGGTGCAGGTCACCGATTCCAACCGCTTTAATTTGGACTACGAAATTTCTGATACGGGCGAATCAGGAATTGCGCGCGTTGAATTGTGGATCACCAGAGACGACGGCCGATCCTGGAACCCGTTTGGCGTGGACGAAGATCGTGAAAGTCCCTTTCAGGTGGAAGTACCCACGGAGGGTAAATTTGGTTTTCGGCTTTTGATTCACAACGGACGAGGAGCTTCATCGCGGCCGCCTCAACCTGGCGAAGCCGCAGATCTGTGGGTTGCTATCGATCGGTCCCCACCACAGGGAGCGGTCCGCTCGGCTCGATTTATCGAGGGAGCCCAGGGAAAGCAGTTAACGGTTAGCTGGGACGTGGCTGATGCAAATCTGGCGGCGGCACCGATCCAACTGAGTTACTCAGATCGTCCCGACGGTCCCTGGATGCCCTTAGATCGGCCGGTGGCCAATACAGGGCGACACGACTGGAAGTTGGATTTTCGTTTACCGCCGGAAATCTATTTGAAGCTAAGCGTGCGAGATCTTGCGGGGAATGGGGCCGAGATCCTTTACGATCAGCCTGTAAGAACAGTCAGTCCGCCTCCCTCAGGTCGAATTCGAGCGGTGCGCCCGATCGAAAAGCTGTAACAAGCGAGGCGCCCCCGTCTCCCTTTTCAAGGGGAGTTGGTCACGTTAGGCTGTGCGGAGTCCGTTATTTTCATCGGTGGGGCTTTTCGCAGGCTGGGCCATTCTCATGTCCGAATCCATTCATGCTTTCGACTTCATTCAGCAAGGTCAGGTTGATGAATTGCCTGGTGTGATTGCGATTGCAGGAGACGAGCGTTTCTTAAAACGCCAAGTCTTTGAGCTGTTAATGCCTGCTGACGCGGATGTTTCGGATTTCGTTGGGGATAGCTGCGAATGGCGTGATATTCGGGATGAATTACGAAGTGGTTCGCTGTTTGGAACGGGGATGCGTCGTGTTCTCGTATCGGACGCCGACGGCTTTGTCTCGCAACATCGGAGTTCGCTTGAGGAGTATGTTGCCAAACCTTCGCGGTCCGCTGTGTTAATGCTTGACCTCGGGGCTCTTCCATCCAACACGAAGTTGTACAAGGCGATTGTTGCCAGGCAGGGAGTGATCAATTGCCGGTTGCCAGAAACCAAAGGTGGTCGTAGTAAGTCAGTGGACACCGTCCGACTCAAAAAATGGGTCACTCGTTGGGCTGCAGCAAAGCATCACATCAAACTCAATGATCAAGCTGCCGATGAGTTGGTCGATTTGATTGGATGGGAGCTTGGGTTGCTGAATCAGGAAATGGCCAAACTGGCTCTGTTTGTTGAAAAGGATGGCAAGGTGGATGTGGCGCTTGTCGACCGGGTGGTGGGAGGCTGGCGGACTCAGACGACCTGGGACATGTTGGATGCGGCCGCAATGGGAAATGCCGCACAAGCGCTTGAGCAATTGGATCACTTGTTGCAGTCTGGGGATGCTCCGCAAGCACTGTTTGGATCGATCGCCTGGTCGTTGAGGCGGTTTGCTGCTGCAACTCGAATCTATCAGCGAATGGAGCGCACATCCGGACGTGGTAATTTAGCAGCTGCTCTCGAGCAGGCCGGATTTCGCAAGTGGCCGAAGGAAGCAATTCCCAAAGCAGTTGAACAACTCAAACAGATTTCTCGTGCACGCGCCACGCACCTCTATCGCTGGTTGTTGGATGCGGATCTGTCACTCAAGGGAAGTCATTCATCGCCACAGCGAGCTCGTTTTGCGCTCGAAAAGCTCATCTTTCAATTAGCTCGTCAACGTTAAAATCTGCGAACTATCGGCTGCGAAAATAATTGGCCGTTCGCTCAGGTGGATCGCTTCTTGATCAGTCCACCGACCACAACGTCGGTTGCTTTGCCGTGCAGTGTCCAACCTAGCAATGGAGAATTGCTGCTTTTGGATTTGAAATGTGACGTATCGACTTCCCATTTCAGGTGAGGGTCAATCACGGTCACATCGGCGTCGGATCCGGCTTTGAGAGAGCCCTTGTGTGCCAGCTTCAGGATTTGAGCCGGGTTCGTTGTGAGTTTTCGTATTGCAAGTGGCCAGTCCATGTGACCTGGGGTGACGAGCTTCGTGCCCACCATTCCGAGGCTCGTTTCGAGGCTGATCATGCCGAAAGGAGCCACGTTGAAAACGTGCATTTTCTTTTCGGTAGCCCGGGGCGCGTGGCCACTACAGATCACGTCAAGCGTTCCATCGATCAGGCCTGCCAAACATTCATTGAGATGATCTTGCGAACGCAGGGGCGGGTTTAGCTTCAGGTTGGTATCAAAACTTCGCAGACTTTCGTCGCATCCAACGAGGTTGGTGAGACTTAGTCCTGCCGTCACTCGAACGCCGCGAGCTTTGGCACGACGAATAAGTTCAACACTGCCACTGCTGGATATCTTGAGTAGATGTAGAGATCCCCCGGTGGCTTCCGCCAGGCGGATATCACGTCCCGTCATGACGTCTTCCGCCTCGGGCGGCATCCCAGACAAGCCCAGAATGGTGGAGACCAGGCCTTCATGCATCACTCCATCGTGGTTTAGTTCTGGCACTTCAGGTTGATTCAGGATGGGACGATCGAACATCTGACTGTATTCGAGGGCACGACGCATTAGCTCGGCGTTGAATATTGGCCGATTTGCATCGGTGAAACCGACCGCACCAGCTGCAGCGAGTGAGCCGATTTCAGCCAGTTCTTCGCCAGCACGATTCTTACTCACACATGCGAGTACAAAAACGTTGCAGTTGTTCGCACGCAACGCTTGGTACCCGATGAATTCGACGTTGGCCTGGGTGTCGGTCGGGGGATCGGTAGAAGGCAGGCAGGCAATCGATGTGAAGCCGCCTTCGATTGCGGCAGCTGTACCCGTTTCGATCGTCTCGTCATCTTCCCAACCCGGCTCTCGTAATTCGACGCAAATATCAATCAATCCCGGTGCCACAATCTTGCCTGTCGCGTCAATCGTTTCATCTGCGTCCTGAGTCGACACGTCGATGCCAGCTACTTTGCCGTGTTCAAGCAATAGGTTCGATACACGATCCAAGTCCTGGCTTGGGTCGACAATGCGTCCATTCTGGATCAAGATTCGCGTCATGGGGGAAGCTGTTTTCTCGAGGTGGACTACGTTGAACAGACGAGCCATAAGGCTGCCATTCGGACAGCAATGCCATTTGTTACTTGATCGAGGATGACCGAATGAGCTCCGTCAGCAACTTCGGTGGTTACTTCGACGCCCCGATTGATCGGACCTGGTGCCATGATGACGATTTTGTCTTTTGCCCGAGACAAACGATCACGATTCATCGCATACAGTAACGCGTATTCCCGGACCGATGGAAAAGGTCGTGTGTATTGTCGCTCAAACTGGATGCGCAGCAGATTTAACACGTCACATCGGGGGAGAATGTCATCGAGGTTGTGCGCGACTTCGACCCCGAGCTCTTCCCAATGTTTCGAAACAAGCGTCGATGGTCCACAAACGATGACGTGAGCGCCAAGTTTTTTAAGGCCCCAAATATTGGATCGGGCTGTGCGACTGTGTGCAATGTCCCCGACCAAGGCGATAGTCAATCCCGCAATGCGGCCAAGCTTTTGACGAATTGTGAGAATGTCAAGCAGGCCTTGCGTCGGGTGCTCGTGTGGGCCGTCACCCGCATTCAATACTGCAGTGTCGAGCGTTTTTGCTAGCACATGTGGCGCGCCGGGCGAGCGGTGTCGGACCACCACCACGTCGACGTTCATTGCCTCGATGTTTTTCGCCGTATCGATGAAAGATTCACCCTTTGACAGGCTACTGCTTGACGCGCTGAATTCCACCGTATCGGAACCTAAGCGACGGGCCGCCAAGGAAAAGCTGGTTCGAGTTCGTGTCGAATTCTCAAAAAACAGATTCGCCGTTGTCCGACCTTCAAGAACGGGGATCTTTTTCTGGCAATTGTCCGTCACGGAGCGAAAGTAATCCGCCGTATCCAGGATTGTCGTAATTTCATCAGCACTCAGACTTTCAAGGTCGACGATGTGACGACGTTTCCACGATTCGGGCTTCGTAAGTGTTAGATTCCCGTCGTCCATACAAATATCAGTCTCAGCTCAAAGGTTCGTATTTTAGTTACGTTAGATTGTACGGGCAAATTGCCGCAGATTTTATCACCAAAGCTGGAGGATTCAACCGGCTACCAGCGACCTGTGCGCAAAAAATCAGAAATCAAGCGGATACTTTTCGGAGAAGTTGGATAGAATCAGAGGGAGTAGGGATGAGTTAGGGGGATTCGAGGTATCTGGAGATCGTAGCATGCCCGAACAAATGGGTTTGATAGGAGTTCACTGCTCGACGGAGCAGACGCATCTCGCGGACTATCTCGCCGCTCGTGGCTATCGGATTGAGAGGATGGATCAGGGAGCTGTCTACAATATTCCAGATGTCATCGTCACGGATCAGGAAAAATTGCCAGAGTTGGCGTTGGCTCCCGAAGCTCAAGAGCATTTAGGCGTGGTCGGAGTTGGAGTCTCCCAGGGGGTTGATGTGACGCTCGGTTCTGACGTTCAGGGCCACGAGTTGGCGGTCGCTGTTGAACTGGTCATGCAGATTGTGTCCCTCCGTCGGCAGCGTGATCAGGATCGTAAAGAGAGCCAGCGATGGTACGCACTGGCGATGTATGATCCCCTCACCGGCTTGCCAAATCGCCGTGCTTGGCAAAATGAACTAACTCGCCGCTGTGGAAAGTCCGCGTCGCTTTGCGTGGGCTTGATTGACATCGATTTTTTCAAGCGTGTGAATGATTCCGGCGGTCACGATCTGGGCGATGCCGTGTTAAGGGAAGTGGCTGTCGCGATGCGCGCCCATCTTCGCGAATCTGACTTTGTCGCACGCATCGGCGGTGACGAGTTTGGGCTCCTGCTTTCAGAGGTTGCTGTTGAGGAAGCCCACAAGGTTGTAGACCGGATGCGAGACCATGTTTTTCAACACCTCGGTCACCGTGGGATGCCACGGGCCACTACCAGTGCCGGCTGTGCTATCGTGGACAGTGGCAAGAGCAACGAATGTGAAGACCTCTACCATGCTGCGGCTCAATCATTGCACGCAGCCAAGCAGCAGAGCAGGAATTGCACGGTGATTTATCGCGAAGCGCACGTCAATGATTGGAGTTCGCCGACCGTCTGAAGCGACTACCGCCGCTGCGAATGCATTGCTATTTTTTGTCATTCATGAGGATCGCCTTCAAGTCCATACGTCGACGCGTCGATGACTGGTCGAGACGAATGCAAGGGGGGACTTGAATTCGTCTACACGTGTTACGTGAGAGCGTTGATCGTGTGAGAGCAGGAAAGCAGGATCTTAAAACCTTGGTTTGAGCTGCCTGATCTTAACTCTCAAACGCAATCAAGCGAATGTGATTCATGGCAATGCCAGCAAGTAAGGAGTGCCTGCGATGTCCCCCCGTTCTTTGATCACTCTGATTCTGTTTGTCGGTCTTCTCTGCACGGCCAATGGGTGCGCGAGTTTCACCCCCAAAATTGCCTTACCTGGAACGGAACAAGAATCAGCGGAGATAGCGGCCACGCCGCAGGCTGCCTGCTGGGTTGAAATGCGTCCTGTTTCCGGCAAGGCCAAACGGGTTGAACTGCCCGTCGTTCCGGACATGCGGATCGAACAGGTATTGGACGAAAGTAAGGCCAGTTTTCGCCGAATGAACGTTTACATTTTGCGGTCTTCACCGGACAATCCTAACCAGCATGTGAAACTTGAAATCCGCTTCGATCGAGATTCGGGCCAAGTCAAATGGGATACCGATTATGCGATCCATGCCGGGGACCGAGTGATTATCAAGGAAGAGACAATGACCGTTTTTGATGAGGCATACAACACCTTGTTGGGCCCTGTGATGGGACGAATCGGCCGTTAGGCCTTCTGCTATCGCTATCGTTGGGCCACGCGCCAACGTGTTCGGAATAGCCAGATCATTGCCGTCAGCAAGAGTGAGTTCAGGGCAGCGGTGAAAACAATGTAGGCGGACCACATGCGCCAACTCGGCGGAAAAGATCGGTTTTCGGTCTTGTTGTTATTCCAGTTGGTCATGATTGTTTCGGTGTTCAGCGGTACGGAGAACGCGGCGGCGAACGGGCTGCTAACGGAAATTGTCTGGGCGGAGCTCATATCCAATCCGCTCCTGCTACCGAAGGTGTTCGCAAATGCGGTGATGGCCAGCGGTGCACAATAAAGCAGACCAATGACTAGGTAGGTGGTTATAAGACTGGTCGTGGTCTTTCGAAACACGACGGAACAAAATAACGCGATCACCGCGGTTGTCAGGCACGACATCAGAATGATTCCCATGTAGGCACCCACCGCGAGGAAATTTTTCCAATAGAATGTGACCATTAAGCATGCCAAAAATAAAGGCCACACGAGGAAGAGAGTGAGGACACTGGAAATCCTTAATCCTGCAATCAGTTTGCCAAACAAGATTGTCCAAGGTTTCAGGGTTGTCGTAAGCAGCAAATCAAGCGTTTGACGTTCCCGCTCACTCGTGATACTACCTGCTGAGAAAACTGGACCGACTAGCATGTTGAAGATGACGACATAGCCAATGTACCAGCCGGCGCGCTGCGGGTACATAAAAAGGCAACCCGCCATGATGGGAATCGCGAGAACGATGCTGATTTGAATTACGAGTCGGAGCATCAAAGTGCCCTGGCTGAAAATTTCGCTGTGAATTTCTTTGTCGTAGACCGGATTCGTGTTGTCCGGCATCAAATCTTCGCGTTTGGGTGGTGCAAACAGTCTGTCGGGAAACTGGTCTCGTTGGATGATGAGTCCGACAACGTGCTGAGCTTCGTCCTCGAGATCAACGACTTCCTTGCCCTCACTTCCCACATCTGGCGGATGGAGCAGTCTTGCGGAGGTATTCAGAAATAACGCCACACAAGCGGCTGCGCAAATGATGGGAAACATGGTGGCGGTAAAGATGAGCCGTGTCTCCCCCTGCCCTTCGAAACTCATCCAAATCAGGATGGCAAGCAAGGCGAGCGGAAGGATCAAGAGGTATGAGGCGACGAGGGATGCTGCTGTGCGACTAAAATAACTGCTGCAGGCGATGCTGATCATTCCAAAGGTGAGTACCGATAGAAACAGCCCCAAATAGGCCGCCAGCACTTCATAAAACGACACGCCACCCAATGGTAGGCAAAGCATAACAATTGGTAGGGAGGCGAAAATCAACAAGGCAAGATGAACGAGTGACGAGAATAATTTTCCGAGCGTGATGGCTGTTGGTTTGAGGGGACTTGCCAAGAGCATCTCGTACGTTTTTCGTTCCTTCTCGCCGGTTATGGCAGCTGCTGCAAAACTAGGAGCCATGAGTGAAGCCAAAATGTACTGTCCCAAGAAGAACAGGTTGACAAGCGACTTGGCTTGATCGGCATTGGCTTCGAGTCGGGTTTGTTGCGGCCAAGCAAAATAAACGACGCACGCCAACACGATTTGGTAGACGAACAGCAGAACGAATGCTCGTTTCATGCGGAGATTGACGAGCAGTTCGCGCTGAAGTACGGGGTTTTCAAGCAGGTACATTGAGACGCTCTTTGCAGTTCTTCTCGCGGCAACTCGGGATGGCCCCGAGTCCACCTGGCCCCGAGTCCACCTCGATTCCGGGACAGCTCCCTCAAATCGTTCAGCATCGGACAAGGTTACGCGGCGATGCTGATCCTTTGCTCATTGCAGACGGTGAGCTCGAACACGTGAACTTAATAATTCCGTGGGGTGATCCGCCCTTGCACGCGCGACGGGAGCCCAACAATGCGAAGGAATCCTTCCGCGTCGGTTTGGTTGTAGGAACCCCCTCCTTCCATCGTCGCGATTCCTTCGTCATACAGACTGTTCGGACTCGAACGTCCGTCGACGATGATGTTTCCCTTATACAGTTTCAAACGCAGCTTGCCGGTTACATGCTGGGTCGCTTCGCGAATGAAGGCGAATAGCGCGTCCATTTTGGGGGTGTACCACAAACCGTAATAGACCTCTTCGGCCACTTCTGGAGAAAGTCGATCACGCAGGTGGATCAAGTCTCGATCAAGGGTCAGCTGCTCAAGTACCAGCAGTGCATCGTAGAGAATGGTCATTCCCGGTGCTTCGTAAACCCCCCGACTTTTCATGCCCACAAATCGATTTTCGACCATGTCGATACGGCCAACGCCATGACGACCACCAATTTCGTTCAGCTTCAAGACGATGTCCAGCGCGGTGCACTGGTCACCATTGATGGCTGTCGGCACGCCGGCTTCAAAGTCAATCGAGATCGTTTCCGGTTCGTCGGGTGCCTCTTGGGGTGAAATCGTCATGCCGAAGTCGACTGCTTCGACGCCGTTGACGTCGAGATCTTCAAGCTCGCCCGCTTCGTAGCTGATGTGCAAGCAGTTTTCGTCCGAGCTGTATGGTTTGGCGGTTGAGGCTTTGACCGGAATGTTTCTCTGCGCACAGTAGTCGATCATTTCTGTCCGACCTGGAAAGGCTTGTCGAAATTTTTCAATTCGCCAGGGTGCGATCACTTGTACAGCCGGATCCAGAGCTTCTGCCGCCAATTGGAAACGGCATTGGTCGTTACCCTTCCCTGTCGCACCATGGGCGTAGGCATCGGCACCCACTTCGCGTGCTACCTGAAGACAAATTCTGGAAATCAATGGACGAGCGATTGAAGTCCCCAGCAAGTAAATGGATTCGTACTTTGCTTGCCACTGGAGCACTGGGAAGGCGAAATCACGGCAGAGTTCTTCTTGGGCGTCAATGATTTGGGCGCTGACGGCGCCGCAATCTTTAGCTTTCTGCAGAATGGCTTCTCGGTCCTCACACGGCTGGCCAAGATCAACATAGACGGCGTGCACCTCGTAACCTTCGTCTTGTAGCCATCCAAGAATCACGGAAGTATCGAGGCCGCCGGAGTAGGCCAGTACACAACTCGGCATGATCAGTAACCTTTCCTCTGAGTCGTCGATAGTGGGAATTGCCCTAGCGGGTCGCACAATGAACCACCGGCAGGAACCACTGGCAGCCCGGCCATTTTGGATTGCAGCGCGTAGACTGACAAGGCTTGATCAAGCCAAGTCCGCGGTGTGTTACTGGTTTTAGGGGGATCGGGCGTTTTCTCGAGCTGAAAAAACCGGTACGTTAGGGAGTATGGACCGTGAACAGTTAACGAAATTGTGTCGACGATTTGTCGCTGGCGAACTCGAAAGTCGTCGGTTTTTGGCGGAATGTTTGGCGGCGACAACCTCTCAATCGGACGAGGTTGCCATTGATCTGGATCGGGTTGATCGCTGCGGATTTCCTGAGGTGGTGTTCGGAGAGGGGAAATCTCTTGACGCGATCAAGGCGGCAGTGCGAGCCTTAAACGATCAAAATCAGCCTGTTTTGGCCACGCGAGTGTCGCCCGAGCAAGCGGCGGCAGTGAAATCAGAGTTCGTCGACGTGGAGTATAATCAGGTGGCCAAGACTCTGAGGTTGGGAGATCAACCGACGCTGATGGGCCGAGTTGCTGTGATTACGGCGGGAACTTCGGATCGTCCCATCGCCGAAGAGGCTCGAGAGACGCTCCATTGGATGGGGATTCGAACCCATGTGATTACCGACGTGGGGGTGGCTGGTCCTCATCGCTTAGCTGCTCGTTGGATTGATTTGCAAGCTTTGGATGCGGCCGTCGTGATTGCAGGAATGGAAGGCGCTCTGCCCAGTGTTGTCGGTGGGTATGTTGATTGTCCCGTTGTGGCGGTGCCCACCAGTGTCGGATATGGAGCGAGTTTCGACGGTTTGGCCGCATTGCTTGGAATGTTGAACAGTTGCGCTGCCAATGTTACGGTTGTTAATATCGACGCCGGCTTCAAAGCAGGCTATGTTGCTGGACTCATTGCTCACCAAAAGCATCGGGCTGGCACGTCTGATGGCGACCATCACTAAAGTGCGAAACTCTTGAAATTGATCCGACGTATCGCCGACATAACCCCCGAACTGCAATTCGGGGCAGTTACGATTGGTAATTTTGATGGTGTCCATCACGGACATGCCAAGATCCTTCGAAGGCTAATCCAGCATGCGCGTCGTGTCGGTGGGCCGGCAGTCGTATTTACGTTTGATCCCCATCCGGTTCGTCTGTTGAGACCGTCTCTAGCTCCTCCGCCGTTGACTTGGACCGAGCGAAAGATGGAGCTGGTGGCTGAAATTGGTGTGGATGCTTTGGTGGCTTACCCCACGGATGAAAAATTGTTGGATTTGTCACCGCAAGAGTTTTTTTCGGATATCATTTTAGACACGTTTCGAGCCCAAGTCGTGGTCGAAGGCCCAAACTTTTTTTTTGGCAAGGATCGCGCTGGAGACGTAAAACTTCTTACTGAACTCTGCCGAGTAAATTCAATCACTGCCGACACGGTAAAACCGGTGGAAAGCGATGATCGGTATGTTTCCAGCAGTCGCATACGCGATCACATTGCGGCCGGTGATGTTGCTTTTGCTCGCGAAATGCTGACGCAACCCTATCGGATTCGAGGGGTGGTAATTCATGGTTCCGCTCGTGGTGCCGGAATTGGATTTCCCACTGCCAATGTTGATGCTGTCGATACCTTGCTACCCGGACCGGGTGTCTACGCTGGCCGAGCCTACTGTGAAGCTGGGGTCTGGCCGGCCGCTATCAACCTGGGTCCGAATCCAACCTTTGGGGACCAATCTTGCAAGTTGGAAGTGCATCTCATCGGGTTTGATGGTGGACTCTACGGTCAGTCGCTCGAGGTGGACTTTCTAGCGAGGCTGCGCGACGTTCAGTCGTTCGATGGAATTGATCCGCTGAAAAAACAGTTGCAACTCGATGTCCTCAAGGCCACGGAAGTCTGCCAAGGCTTTGCTACCAGAGCGGGAGAATTGCCGTGAATCAGACTCTCGCTTTCATTGAGGACCGCCTGATGGATCGGCTCCAGATAAATTGGCTTCTGCACGAAGGAACAACACGATGAAGATTGATTGGCCAAGATTCGTGGAAGTTATTAATGCGAACGAACGTTTTCTGCTCACGAGCCATATTCGACCGGATTGCGACGCTCTCGGTAGCGAGCTTGGAATGGCAGAAGTGCTTGAAGCACTCGGCAAAAATGTTTTGATCGTTAACGGCCAATCGACGCCGCCCAATCTGTCCTTTATCGATCCGAGCGGTCGGATTCGAACAATTGCAGAGGACGTTCAGCCGTCGGATTTGCTCGATCGCCAAGTGTTGATGGTGTTGGATACCAGTGCATGGGCCCAACTCGGCCCGATGGGCGACGTCCTCAAATCAACATCCGCAAAAAAAATCATCTTAGATCACCATCTTAGTGAAGATGATCTGGGAGCCGAAGCGTTCAAGGATCCGCAGGCTGAGGCCACTGGCCGCTTGGTCGTTGAAGCGGCTGAAAAGCTCGGGGTCGAATTGACACCTGCCATGGCCACGCCGCTCTACGCTGCGATTGCGACAGACACCGGCTGGTTTCGTTTTCCTTCAGCTGGCAGCGGTACTTATCGAATCGGAGCCAAGTTAATCGATGCTGGAGCGGATCCGCCGACCATCTATCGAGATTTGTATGAGCAGCAGACGTTAGGGCGGTGCCGACTACGTGGCGTGATTCTTTCTCGCCTTGAAACGGAACTCGATGGTCGTTTTGTTCATACTTACGTGCTCAAGGAGGACTTCGATCGAACCGGGGCAACTCCGCAGGATACCGAGGATGCCATTAATTTGTCATTGACGATCAGCGGAACTGAATTTGCCGTGATTTTGGTTGAGCAGGCCAACGGAGGGGTCAAAACAAGTTTTCGCAGTCGCTGCGGTTTGGATTGCAGCAAGGTTGCGGAACATTTTGGTGGCGGAGGACACAAGGCGGCTGCCGGTGCATTTATTGAGGAAGCTTTCGAGTCGGCACAGGCAAAGGTGCTTGACCACGTGCGCAGCCTGCTGCGATAATCACCGTCCCCCCCCACCTAGAATTTGTCGGCTCTTGTCGGTAAAGGGTCGAAGTCTGAACATGGCTTTGCTCAAGGCAATGTCAAAAGGAGAAACAGAGGATGAATGAGTCTCATTCCTCGGAGCATTCTGACCGTGATTCGGAAGCTCCTCGCCGCAGTTTTCTGATGAGATTTACGACAGGCCTGCTTGCGGCCAGTCTTGGGCTGCTGCCGACGTTATTTGGATTCCTTTTTTTTCTCGATCCCCTGCTGCGAAGACGCGGGGCGGGTTCGACTTCGGGAGAGGAACAGTCGCATCGGGATTCGGAAGGCTTTATCAAGCTTGACGCGAAGGTTGATGCTTTGCCCGACAATGGTGCACCCATGTCGTTCAAGGTAGTCGATGATAAGGTGGATGCCTGGAATAAATTCACGGGTGTGGAGGTTGGCACCGTCTGGCTTCGCAAAAAGCCTGATGGAACCGTCATTGCCTTCAACACCATTTGTCCGCACCTTGGCTGTGCCGTTGATTATCGCTCCGGAAAACGAGACTTCTTCTGTCCGTGCCATACGAGTGCCTTCAATTTAGATGGAGTTAAACAAAATCAAATACCTCCCCGCGGTATGGATCAATTGTCAACCAAACTCAAGGCGGAAACGGGCGATGCAATTTGGGTTAAGTACGAGAACTTCTTAGCAGGCCGTAAGGAGAAGGTACCCGTCAATGGATAAGTTGCTTAATTGGCTCGACGATCGGACTGGGTACCGAGACCTTTTAAACGATGCGCTTTACGAGTCGATACCGGGTGGGGCCCGCTGGCGCTACGTTTGGGGAAGCACGCTGGTCTTTACGTTTGCGATCCAGATGATCACGGGCGTATTTCTCTGGATGGCGTATAGTCCCAGTGCGCAAACCGCTTGGGAGAGCGTTTTCTACATCGAACACCAAATGTATTTTGGTAGCGTTGTCCGCGGTATCCATCACTATGCGGCTCAAATGATGGTTGTCTTGCTGGCGGTGCATCTATGTCAGGTGATAGTCGATGGTGCCTATCGAGCGCCCCGCGAGATAAACTTCTGGATCGGTTTGATCCTGATGCAAATTGTGCTCGGCTTGTCGCTGACTGGCTACCTTTTGCCTTGGGACCAAAAAGGCTACTACGCCACGCAGGTCACCACGAAAATTGTGGGTGCAACGCCGCTTGTCGGGCAAGAATTGCAGACGTTGGCTCAGGGAGGAACTCAGTATGGTCATCACACCCTCACCCGCTTTTTCGCCATGCACGCCGGAGTTTTACCCGCGACGTTGATTTTCTTTCTAGTCATTCATATTTATGTTTTTCGTCGGCACGGCATCACGGTCCCAGACCCTGATCGGAAAGAAACCGAAGCTTTCTGGCCCGACCAAGTCTTTCGAGATGCCGTGGCTTGCCTGGGCATTTTTGCAGTGATCCTCGCGCTGGCTCTGTTCAAAGGTGCCGAATTAAGTGGACCGGCGAATCCATCCGAAGCGTATTCTGCAGCTCGACCCGAATGGTACTTCTTGTTCCTGTTTCGCTTCTTAAGATTCGAAATTGTGGAACACTACGGCTTGGCGTTTGGGGCGATCTATGTTCCTGCGGCCGTGATGTTGATCATCGCTCTCATGCCTCTGATTGCCTTGGTACGTGGTGGGCATCGATTTAATGTTGCATTTACTGGTGTGTTGATGGTTTTGATCATCGGACTAACGGGACTCTCGCTCTACGAAGACTCAGTGGATACCCAGCACCAAGCTGCCCTCGCCGAGGCAGCGCGTGACGGACATCGAGCAGTTGAACTGGCCGGCGGTTCCGAGATGATTCCAATCGAAGGAGCTGGAGCCCTTTTGCGCGAAGATCCATTCACTCAAGGTCCCCGCTTGTTTTCCCAGTATTGCGCTTCGTGCCACCGGTACGATGGTCATAACGGTCGAGGACGATTGGTGATGGACTTGAATGCGGAAACAGGTGTTGAGGCCGCATCGCTCCCGACGGCTCCTGATCTGGCAAATTTTGCCGATCGAGAATGGTGGCGGCGCGTTTTGACCGATTACAGACAGTTGATGTCTCCGCTACAGCATGCGGGCTATGATGTCGAGAGTTCTACCGAGGAGGGAATGCTCTCTTGGTTTGACGAAAATGCCGAAGCATTGAGGGATGAAGCAAATCGTGCCGATGTGGACGCGATGGTGGAGTATCTCGTTTCGCAAAGCCAGCGGCCCGGATTGAATCTGAATGAAGAACTCGTCCAACGTGGTGAGGAAATCTTGAGTTCGGGTTCGCTTACCCAGGGTGAATTCACCACTTGTGACAATTGCCACGCTGAGCTGGGCGGTGAATTTGTAGTGGGAACAGACAACGGAGGCATCCCCGAACTGAATGGTTACGGGTCGACTGCTTGGTTGAAAGCGTTTGTTGAAAACGCGGGTAGCGAGCAGTTTTACGGCGAAAAAAATCAGATGCCCGTCTTTGCCGAAAAAATTTCCGCCAAGAATCTCGATCTGATCGTTCGTTGGATGACTGGTGACTACGCGGAGACTGAAGTGCACGATTATCCGTCGAAAGTGAAGGAACTGCAGGAACAATTGGCCCCCCAATCGTCGGTCGTTGGAGAGGCTGGGCCCGCACCATCAAAGTGACCCGTTCGAAGTGGGGTCTAGAATCGACGTTTTCCGCATTATCGCTAGAGTTTAACGGTCAGGCTGCCGAAGAAATAAGGTGTCGCGCTGCGAATGAATTTCGCTGGCGCCGGCCCGATTGGGCAGAAAGATGATCGAGAATGTGGTGCAGTACTTGCGGAAAAGATTTGCCCGTACTTCCGACGGCCGATGACCCGGAGGCGTTCACCTGTATCGGATGTCGCCAGACGTCGGTACATTTCGCGAGTGAGATCACGCGCTGGGATACGGCCCATCTGCGGGTGGAACGCGAAGCTGATTCGGAACATTTGGACGATGTGTGTCCGGTAGAACCCCCACCGGTTTTTGACGCGGACTTCGAATGGCACGATGCTCATGTTCGGCCAACACTCGCCGATCGAGAATCCTCTTTACAACCTGCGATCAAAACGGATCTGCCGCCCAAAAATCAAGGAAAGCGACGCCGACTGCGGACATGTTCCTCGTTCACTTGTTGGTCCCTGTTGACTCTTGGCGTGGCTCTTTTCGCGTGCGGGGGAGCCTTGATTGCCTATTCGTTGACGGGCGATCGCGATGAGCTCTGGAACCTGGGAGCACCCATGGCACTTGCCGGTCAAGCCATTTTTCTCATTGGACTTGTCCTGCAACTCGATATCATCTGGCACCAAAGTCGACAGACATCGCGGAATCTGTTTCACTTGGATGATCGATTGGCGCAGTTGCAAGATGAACGTGAGCTAGTGGAAGGTTCCGATTTGCAGCCTAGCCCGATTGCTCGGCAGAATGGAGCTGAGAGCCGTAACCCTCAGGTGCTGTTCAAGGACTTAAAAGGCCAACTCGATACGCTGTCAGAGAAGATCGCATCGAAGTCGCCGCAGTAAGTAATGGTGCCACTCCAGTGTCACGAGCTTTGGGCTCGAAGAAGTGTGTCGACGATTTTCGATGGCGATAGATCGGCAAGCAGCACATCAGGTTTTTCCTCGGCGAGTTCTTCAATGGGAAAACCGCCCGTGGCAACCGCGACGGAATTTGCACCGATCGCCTTTGCACAGCGAATGTCGTTTGCCGTATCTCCGATAACCCAGACATCGCGGGGGGCAATCGATTTCTGTAAGTGGGCTCTGGCGCTCTCTAAGGCCGTTTTCGCAACATGATTGCGGGACGTATGGTGATCCCCATATCCACCGAAATCGAAATAATGCCAAAGGTCGTAGTGACGAAGCTTTGATTCTGCTCCCGCTTCTAAGTTGCCGGTTAGCAGTCCCAAATGAGAGTGCGGGCACGCATGCAGTTGTCCGATGGCTTCCTGCACGCCAATCAAGACTTCACCCGGTCGTTCTGCCAAAAAAGTCTGCAGATGTTTGAGATAGGCGTCTCGAAATCGAAGCCAGTTTTCTTCCGTTACAGCAATCTGATGGGCTTCGAACAGATCGCGAGTGATTGCTCGATCCGTGCGGCCAGCAAAGCGGATCGGATCGCGTTTCAATTCGACCACACCAAAGCTGTCGGTCAGGGTTGAAAAAGCGGCTTCCTGCCCGGCCCCGCCACTCACAATCAGTGTCCCATCGATGTCGAATAGCCAGATTTTCATTGTCTCTCGCTGCTTAGCTTGATTCCATTAACGTCAGTGGAATCTCGAGTTCTTCTTGTTCTTCCGTGCCCAAGCCACGAATGATCTTGAGTTCGATTGGTTGGCCCACCTTTTGGCTTTCCAGAAATGTAAACCATTCATCTAAATTGCTGATCGGATCTCCATTCGCAGCAATAATCAAATCTCCATAGTCCACCATCTGCCAGGTTCGATAACCACGACGGTATTTTACAGCGCGCGTTGGTTCTAAGCCGGCTTGATCCGCGGGTGTATCCGGAAGAACGTCGTGAAACAAAACGCCTTTGAGTTTCTGTTGACGTGTGAACCAATCGTGCACCGGAACAACCCCAATGGCCGGTCGTGTCAACTGTCCGTTACGAATTAAATCCGGAACGATGCGGTTGACGGTGTCTACGGGGATCGCAAAGCCAATTCCGGCGTAAGCGCCGGATGGACTGTAAATCGCCGTGTTGACGCCAATCAGTAGCCCGGCGCTGTCGAGTAAAGGTCCCCCTGAATTTCCCGGGTTGATGGCTGCGTCCGTTTGGATCACGCCGTCAATTGTGCGACTCGCATTGACGGTCCCTGTTTTTTCGTTGGTGCGGATCTCTCGGCCGAGAGCGCTGATGACTCCTGTGGTCAGCGTGTGGTCGAGTCCAAACGGGTTTCCAATTGCAAATACCTTTTGACCGACACTCAAGTTGTTTGACTCGCCAAGCAAGATCGGTTTGAGCGTGTTTTTGTCAGCGGTGATTTTCAGTACGGCAAGATCTTTGCCAGGAGCTCGACCCACCAGAGTGGCATCCCACACGGACTGATCTGAAAGCGTCACCTGTGCTCGATCTGCGTTGGCGATCACATGATCGTTTGTGACGATGTGGCCCTGTTTGTCCCAGACAAATCCCGATCCACCGCCTTGATTCAGTTCGGTTTCATTGAACGAGAGCGAATTTTGAGATCGCTGGGTAGTCGTTATAAACACCACGGCGGGCGCGTTTGCTCGAAACAGCTCGATGGTGGATTCTTCATCCTGAGCAAGCTGGCCACGTGGCGTGATCGGTCTCGGTTGTGCATTCGGGTCGTGAAGTGCACGGGATTTCCACTGCCCGTACCAAACGGCTGCTAGATAACCAACTAACAGCATCAAAATGTAGGGAAGCATGCGTGCGAGAAGAGGACGCGGTGCAGACGGATTGGCTTCGTAGTTCATAAATGGCCAGGGCCGTTTCGAGGCGTGGAGGGGAAACGATTGCTGACTTGTCAGCGATCTCCTAGCTTATGATCGACTGCGCGGATTCGCAACGCCGTTTCGAGCACGATTCTTCAGCTTGGACCAAGCGCATCGCCGTCAGCAAACCCGTCAGCAATTGGCGAATCAAAGAGATTGGAGTCGTGAATTTGACACAAATCGCGTCCTTGGGCGGCCTCGATTGGTGCGAATGGAAAAAGGCGAGCTGCCATTTGCGGCAGGAATCTACAGAAATCAGACCACTCCGCGGAGTCGGGTATGCTCTGATTTTGCCCTCCTCGCGTGATAAGGAGCAACGTCCGTCGAGATCGTTCCGAGAGTCAGAGCCAATGGTTGAGCTCTATCTGCCGTGAGTGCGAGATTTTGAGCATTTCCGTGTGAGAATCGTACATCAGAATCAAAAGAGTGTTCATTCGCCGACACGGCGTCTCAGTGATCGGAATCAGTGATGGCTCAAATAAGTTGTCACCTAGGGCTTGGTCTCGGTGTGTCGAATGGTCGAGCTGCGATACCAGATGCGGTGCCGGGGCACGTTTTGCGAGTCTGAACGCCCATGATCGGGATGCTGAGAATGCCGCAGTACGATTTTGACTTGCGGGTTTTACACGGCTGCAAGGCGAACTGTGATTTCGGCGTGCATTTGGGCGTTGTTTATGCGGAGATCATCCTGGCGTCATTTCGATAGCAGCGCCAGGCCAGCCAGAAAACTACTCGGGTACGACGGCCACCAATTCCTCGGAAACCGCTTCGATTGCCTCATTGGTGATCGATCGGCGCTCTTCGGCAAAGCCAATCAACAGGGCTAAGTCGCACAAACGGTTGATTTGCCGAGGATTTCCGTGGGTGACGGCATGAATTCGTTCTAAGGCCAACTCGTCAAAAATCGGCTCGGCGGCCCCGGCTTGGTTGAGCCGATGATTCACGTAGCTGACACTTTCGTCGAGGTCCAATGGCCTCAATAGGCACTTAACTGCCAAACGTTCTTCGACACCCGGATGTCGATCGATCGTCGGCAGAAACGACGTCTGTCCGACGAAGAGCAAGGTCAAGCCGATACCATGTTGGCTTTCGAAGTTAAGCAGCAATCGCAGCATGTCCAAGGTGGTGACCTCGGTGATCAGTTGAGCTTCATCAACCACCACGACTGCATGCCTTCCTGCCTCGCTGTTCTCCCGCAGAGCTTTCTCAATCCTACGCACCGCGGTTTCCGTGGGCAGTGGCCCGCAGTTGCCCGAATCTGGATTGAGTTCTTCTGCCAAGTAGGTCAGAAGTTCATTGGTCGGCATTTGGGGGAATACTAAATGGACTTTGGGTGTGATCGTTTTGGGAAGCATTCGAAACATGGTTCGGATGAGCAACGATTTACCCAGGCCGGGGGCCCCGGTCAGGACTGCGCCATCACGCCGACTTTCGATGGCGTAACGCAGTTTTAGTAGGGCCGCTTGATGCGTTTCGCTCGGATAGTAAAAGGACTCGTTCGAGTTGTTTTCGAACGGCTTATGTGTGAGTCCCCAGTACGATTCGTACATGATTTAATTCCTAAGCGGTCTTTTTGAGGTTGATGTGATCTGCGATCGAAAAATTCTCAATTGTTTCAACGATCCGATTCGAGTGTTGTTTCAGGTGTCGTTTCATTTGCAACAAGGCGTCATCCGATGTCTGGCGAACATCACGTATGATGAAGTGAGCGGCTGTTACATCTTCCATCTCGCTGCTCCACACGGGGCGTCCCGCAGAGGTATCGAGTAGAATGAGATCAAACGCGTTGATGAGCGATCCGACCATCGTGCGAAGTGTTTGGCCAAACCCGAGCTCGCCAATTGACCAATCGCTGCTAATCATCGGGAGAATTGAAAACCGATTCTGGAGTGATCGAATACAGCATTCTTCCAGCGGCTCTTCACCGCTCTCAAATCGTTCCCAGCCAAATTCGACCGATAATCCCAGCGTTTCTGCCAGATTCGGCTGATCGTGATTGGCGTCGATGATCAATACTTCGTGCCCCTGTTGTGCCATGAAGTAGGCAAGTCCAATCGCGAGGGTTGTTCGTCCTTCGCCCGGATTGCAGCTGTGGATACTTATCAGCTTTTGCTGGTCATGAAACACATCGCGAATCAAGGATCGCACGCTGTACAGTTGCTCTTGGAGTCCATCGTGCATCTGGAGACAAGGCGATGGAAGCTGAAACTCGTCGACTTCCCAAACGGGTTTGAACGACAGCGGGGGCGACGTTACGACGGTTGGTTCCATCCTGACAACGGAAGCTGTTTGCTGTAGCGATGGCGTTGGCTCCTGAGGCTCAACAGGCGTTGACTCCTCGGGTTCTAACGTGGGAGGATTGGTCTCGAGTGAAACGGACTTGCACTCCCCTGCCGGATTGACATGCGGCCGTTTTGCCGTTTCTCTCGACATCGTGTGGTCGTCCGCTGTCGGGTTGTCGAGCGAACGAATAGTCGTGTCGACGATAAATCCCGTGTAGTTGCGGTTGGTCGGGGTTTCGACTTCGAGCGGTTCGTCAATTATTGACGTGGATTGGCCGATCGGGGCGGAGGCGAGCTGATCGGGTGTCGAATCGGCCACTTCGACGTAAAGCTCCGTATTCGCTTTATCTCCGGAAACGGCCTCTGGGGCGATTGGTTGATCTTCCTTTGAGAATGCTCGAATGAACGCTTGGTCCAATGATGTCATTGTCTCGACCTTCCTGGTGTTGCGCGTGATGTTGTTACCCGTCAAGAATCAATTTCGCCGTTGTTCTATTCCCTTGCCGTACGGCGGGTAACGGGTGGCACCACATAGTCGGGATCTTTGTAAGTGGACGGGTCTGTTGTTTGATAAGAGTACTGAGGTTGCAAATCCTGCGTGTACGGTTCCACAGTCTGAGGGCGACTCGGTTGAAGTTCGCGACGACGAAAAGTGGGTGTGCGATTTGCTTGCGGTACCTGATTGAGATTGGTCTCAACAACAGGCCGTTGCTCGATTGTCAACGGGTCCAACGCGGGGGCCGACTTGTTCTCGTTTCGCGGCCATTCAGATTGATTTAGTCGGGTTGTTGGAGCAACCGTTGTTCTCGACGGTCGAGACTTGGTTTTGGCAAAAGTTGATTCGATCGCTGTTCTCGAGGCGATGTCAACTCGCTCCCGGGAAGAAATCTCAGCCTGTGTGACTTGAGTTTTCGGACTGACTGGAGGAGCGTTGCGTTCGATGATGGAGACATTGTTAAAGAGAGCTTCTGATGGCGGATCTGCGTTTGTGATTTTTTGTCGATCTGGTTGGGTCACCGCCAGAGACTGGTTCTCTGACTTCCGCAAGGGCGCTTCCGTGATGGGTTTGATAACGGTGGACGAATCCTGATTGACGAGGTCATTCGGGGTTGGTTGACTTGAGCGACCCTGAATGAAAAACCAGACAAAAATCAACGAAATGGCAATGCCGATGCCGGGTAATATGCCCCGAATCGCTTCAGGCAGCCGCCGAGGCAGCTTAAGTTCTGCCTGGCTTCTGGCGGTCGACCAGTAGACGTGGATCGTGTCTCGAAGTCTTTTTTCTGTGCCCGTTTTTTCATTCTTGGGCGAATCTGAAAGCTGGGAATTTTCCGGCATCTTCCCTGAGGCCGCTGCTTCGAAATCGATTTTTTCACCATCCGTTTCGACCATCTCCATTGGCTGGTGGTTCCAGTTTGGAATGGTCAAAATGGGACGAGCGACTCGTGTCGGCTCGTCTTCCTTTGTGGGGGTGTTAAGATGTCGAGGGGCGATGGGCTTCATTGGTTCTTGTCCAGACGTAACTTAGCCAGTTAAGCTTTATGCTATCGAGAGGTAATGGAGCGGTCGGCAAGGCGGACCGCCAGCCTCTATAATCGGCCTCCTTATGACTGATCTTGAGGGTTAGGTAAGCTTTTCCGGTTAACCGTCACCCGATGAACTATCCTGGCAATCGGTCGAGCGGTGGCTGGACGGATCAAAAATGGGGTGACCGTACGGCCGTAATGTGACCGTAATCGCGTAAGGTGGCGGTCTTCGTCGCTGAAATTGTGCTGTAAGCAGCTAGAAACCATCAAAAAGATCGAATTCATGATTTTGCGATCCTCCGTGAGTCAGACCGAACAAAACCTCCGAGAACTGTTGCAGGATCGAATCCTCGTCCTCGACGGTGCCATGGGAACGATGGTGCAAGCATTGCATCTGGAGGAGGCCGATGTTCGAGGCGAACGATTTAAGAATCATCCCGTTGATCTGTTGAACTTTGTGGATGTGCTTTGCCTGACCCAGCCGGACGCTGTCACCGAGATTCACGGCAAGTATCTCCAAGCTGGGGCTGATATCGTCACTACGAACACTTTTGGGGCGAGCCCGGTTGGAGTGGAAGAATTTCGGCTCGATCCGGAAACAGTCAAAGATATTAACCAAGCGGCAGTGGATTGTGCACGACGTGCCACCGAACGATTTTCGACCGCTGATCGTCCTCGGTTCGTAGCCGGATCGATTGGGCCCACGACGAAGCAAACGGCAATCTCAACCGATGTCGAGGATCCAGGTTTTCGGGGTGCAACTTTTGATCAAATGGAGGCGTCTTATTTCGACCAAGTGAAATCGCTTGTCGAAGCAGGGGTCGACATTTTGATGCCGGAAACAGTAATCGACACTTTGAATCTCAAAGCCTGCCTGTTTGCGATCCAGCGTTACATGGATGAAGCAAACGTGACCGTTCCGGTGATGATTTCGACCACCTTCAATGAAGCAGGTGTGACCTTTGTTTCCAGTCAATCCGTCGAGGCGATGTGGAATTCCATTTCACATTTTCCTTTGCTCAGTGTCGGGATGAACTGTGCCTTGGGGCCAAAATTGATGCGTCCGCACATTGAAGAGCTTTCAAAAGTCTCGGACGCATTTATCAGCTGTCATCCGAATGCCGGACTGCCCAATGAAATGGGCCAGTACGACATGAGCCCGAAGAAATTAGCGGAATGGATGGCAGAATTCGCTCGTGAGGGTTGGTTGAATATCGTTGGTGGGTGTTGCGGAACGACCCCGGAGCACATTCATGAGATTTTTGGGGCGACTAGTGGGATTTCGCCGCATCAACAGCAGACGATTGCGCGGTTGCCGCGACTCAGCGGGACACAGTCATTGACACTGCGTCCAGATGCCAATTTCACCATGATTGGCGAACGTACAAATGTGACCGGTTCGAGGAAATTTGCTCGGCTCATCCGAAATGGTGAATTTGAGGAAGCGGTCGAAGTCGCACGACAACAGGTTTTGAATGGTGCGAGTGTGATCGATATCAATATGGACGATGCTCTCTTGGATGGTGAGCAGGCGATGACTCGATATCTGAATCTTATCGCGGGTGAGACCGATATCAGTGCTGTTCCGGTGATGATCGATAGTTCTAAATGGTCGATCATTGAGGCGGGACTCAAGTGTGTCCAGGGAAAAGCGATCGTCAACTCCATAAGTCTCAAGGATGGAGAGTCTGAGTTTATTGAACGGGGTAGGCTGATTCGTCGTTATGGTGCCGCGGTCGTTGTGATGGCATTCGACGAAACGGGGCAAGCGACAGGGATTGAGGATAAAGTTGCCATCTGTCGCCGAGCCTTCGAAGTTTTGACCGAACAGGTTGGTTTTCCAGCAGCGGACATCATTTTTGATCCTAACATCCTCACTGTGGCGACGGGCATTGCTGAACACGACAACTACGCGGTCAACTTTATCGAGGCAACTCGGCGCATCAAGCTGGAATGTCCGGGGGCGCTGGTTTCTGGCGGTGTCAGCAATATTTCATTCTCATTTCGCGGCAACGATGTAGTCCGGGAAGCAATGCACGCGGCGTTTCTCTATTATGCCGTCAAAGCTGGGATGGATATGGGCATCGTCAATGCGGGGCAACTCGCGGTTTACGACGAAGTACCGAAAGATCTACTGGACCGTGTCGAAGATGTGATTCTGAATCGCCGCGAGGACTCTACCGATCGACTCTTGGAACTAGCCGAGTCCTTCAAGGGTCAAAAAGGAACCGTTTCCAAAGAAGATCTCGCTTGGCGCGATGTTCCTGTGGGAGATCGGCTCAAGCATTCTTTGATCAAAGGCATTGATAAGTTTATCGAGCAAGATGCTGAAGAAGCCCGCCAAATGGCCGATCGATGTCTTGCCGTGATCGAGGGGCCGTTGATGCGTGGAATGACGGTCGTTGGAGATCTGTTTGGCGAAGGCAAGATGTTCTTGCCGCAAGTCGTGAAATCGGCTCGAGTGATGAAAAAAGCAGTGGCCTATCTGCTGCCCTACATGGAACAAGAAAAGATCGCCGCGGGAATTCAGGATCAGTCCGCCCGGGGCAAGATTCTCATGGCGACTGTGAAGGGGGACGTTCACGATATCGGAAAGAATATCGTGGGTGTGGTCTTGGGGTGTAATAACTACGAAGTGATTGATCTTGGGGTGATGGTGCCCTCTGAGAAAATTCTGGCTGCCGCTATCGAACACGGTGTCGACATGATTGGACTGTCCGGTTTGATTACTCCGAGTCTTGATCAGATGATGCATGTTGCACGCGAAATGGAACGTTCCGGCATTGAGATCCCGTTGCTGATCGGCGGCGCCACGACGAGCGCAAAACACACGGCAGTAAAAATTGCACCCAATCTGAGTCAACCAACGGTGCACGTGATTGATGCTTCGAGATGCGTCGGTGTCGTTGATCGCTTACTCAGTCCAACCATGCGTCGCGAGTTGGTGCAGGAAAACCGCAATTTGCAACAGCAATTAGTGGCTTCTTACCAACAGCGGGATGTAAAGCTGAGCCCTTTTGCCGAAACTCAACAAAAGCCGTTTCCAACCGATTGGGAGCAAGTATCGATCGAGAAACCAAGCTTTATCGGAGTTCGAACACTCAGTAACATCGATCTGAATCAATTGCGTGAATTCATCGACTGGTCGCCCTTTTTTATGGCCTGGGAAATGAAGGGGAAATATCCTGCAATTTTACAAGATCCAAAGTTAAAGGAAGTCGCTCAGGAACTGTTTGACGATGCAACGAAGCTGTTGCAGGAAATGATCGATCAGGGAAAACTTGAAGCCAAAGCCGTTTATGGTTTTTGGCCGGCAGAATCCGATAACGAAGATGTCATTTTGTTCGAAGACGATAGCCGCACCACACCCACGAATCGGTTCCACTTTTTGCGTCAACAATGGGAACGAAAAGGACAGGATCATTTTCGCTGTCTCTCCGATTACGTTGCACCCCGTTCGTCGGGGCGCCAAGACTACTTGGGAGCCTTCGTGGTGACGGCTGGCCTCGGAGCAGAAGCTCTTGCCGAGTTTTATGAGGCGCAACATGATGATTATCGTTCCATCCTGGTGAAGGCACTGGCCGATCGGCTCGCTGAAGCAGCAGCAGAGTGGTTGCATCAAAAAGCTCGAATTGATTGGGGGTTTGGCTCCAAGGAATCTCCGAACAAAGATGATTTGATCAATGAGAACTACCGCGGTATTCGCCCGGCGCCAGGTTATCCGGCATGCCCGGATCACACCGAAAAAGAGGCTCTGTTCAACCTCTTGGGCGCGGAACAGGAAATTGGCGTTTCCTTGACGGAGAGTTTTGCCATGATGCCGGCCGCAAGTGTGAGTGGTTTTTACTTCGCCCATCCGGAAGCTCGCTATTTTTCGGTGGATCGACTCACGAGTGATCAAGTTGCCAACTACGCGGCGCGTAAGGGGATGACGGTTGCAACCGCGGAAAAATGGTTGGCTCCAAATCTTGGCTACGAGCCAGGCTAGTAGCTGCTAATTCGGTTAATCATCGACCTGCTTTCCGGTTCTTGCCAAGACCCTGGTAAGATGCAGGCCTACTGCGATTTGCCCGTTATCCATCCTTGGCGTCGTGGCAAACAAGGCTGGATCGGCGCGAAACTGCGAGTTTTTCACATGATTGGCACCGTCAGATCACTGTTCGGCCTCCTCCTCTGCTCAGTGTTTTTTAGCAGCTCTTGGGGTGATTCGGCTGACCATGGCTACCGGTTGTTGGTTGACAAAGCCTATTTGCCAGCTGATTTCGACCAGGAAACGTTTGACCAAGTCTGGCAAGTCTGGCCTGAACCGCTGCGATCAAAAGCTTACAAAGCGACAGTTGCCGAACGCCGGAAATTAGCTTTCGAACGCTACGGGCTCAGCCAGAGACCCGGAGAGCGAGCGGGGAAGCCGCTGCAGTATGTGGTTTCGGATGATGGTCAGTGGTCGATGAACTGCTTTTCCTGTCACGGTGGCCGGGTGAATGGTGTCGTCACCCCAGGGGCGCCCAACACCGACTTTCGACTTGCCACGATGACCGCCGAGATTCGTCTCACAAAGTTGAAAGCGAGTAAGCAGCTCACGCGAATGGATGTGGGTTCGCTCTTTATGCCGCTAGGAAGCAACACTGGCACAACGAACGCAGTGATGTTTGGCGTAGCGCTGATGGCCTACCGACAGCCTGATTTGAGTTTTTCTGGGAGGCGATTGCCACCACCCATGGTCCATCACGACATGGACGCCCCGCCGTGGTGGAACATTTATCGCAAGGAAAAACTCTATATCGATGGCTTCGCTCCGTCAGGCCCTCGGCCTCTCATGCAGTTTATGCTGGTCGAGGAAAATGGACCCGAAAAATTTCGGGAGTGGGAATCTGATTTCGAACATGTATACTCCTACATTCAGTCTCTGCGAGCTCCCGAGTACCCCGATAGGATCGACCAGGTTTTGGCAAAACAGGGCCAAGTGGCCTTCCGACGCGCATGTGCTGAATGCCACGGTTCCTACGGTGAGGCGGTCGATTACCCGGAACGCACGATTCCGCTGGACGAGATCGGTACGGATCCGGTTCGACTGCGAGCTTTGACGTCGGTTCACCGCAAAGGTTACGGAGAGAGCTGGTTCGGGCATTTTGGTACCAAAACTGTCGAACATGATCCGGTCGGCTACGTCGCTCCACCTCTCGACGGTATCTGGGCCTCGTCGCCCTATCTTCACAATGGAGCCATCCCAACTCTCTGGCACCTTTTGCATCCGGAAGAACGTCCCGTTGTTTGGAGACGATCGGCACAGCAGCTCGATTTCAGCCGAGTTGGATTGCACGTGGACGAATTCGAGCAAGTTCCAGAAATCGGCCGTTCTGCGACTGACCGACGTGAGTTTTTCGATACGCGGCGGATTGGAAAATCAGCTTCGGGCCATGAATTCGTCAATCGGCTATCGGATTCGGAAAAGCATGCAGTTTTGGAGTATTTGAAGACACTCTGACGGCGACCCGAGAAGCGATGCCCGCCCCTATTCGCTTTTATCGGCGGGTGTTAACATATTCCGATCAAAGGATTCGATTGGCCGTTTGCCGTGAAAGGTACCCGATTACCATGACGCAATTACTGGAAGCTCGTAACGGGAAGATCACACCCGAGATGGAGTATGTGGCGGAGCTCGAAAGCCTGAGTTCCGAAGACGTTCGAATAGAAGTTGCCGAAGGACGAATGGTGATCCCGGCCAATCGTGTCCACCTCGATGCATGCTTGAAACCGATGGCGATCGGCATTGGGGCGTTGTGCAAAATTAACGCGAACATTGGTAATTCGGCTGTAACCAGCAACGTCGACGAAGAGCTCACCAAGTTGCAAACGGCGATCCACCATGGTGCCGATACGGTCATGGATCTCTCAACCGGAAAAAATATCGACGACATTCGAAATGCGATTATCCAAGCCTCTCCGGTGCCCATTGGCACGGTTCCGATCTACCAGATGCTCGAAGAGCTTGGTGGCGAAATCGAAGATATGCGACCACAGCACTTTCTCGACATGGTAGACCATCAGGCAAAGCAAGGGGTCGACTATATGACGATTCATTGTGGCGTGTTGCTCGAACACCTTCATTTGTCAATGAATCGGGTGACGGGGATTGTGAGCCGAGGCGGCTCTTTGATTGCAAAGTGGATGATGGCCCACCGCAAACAAAACCCGCTCTACACGCACTTTGGTGACCTCTGCGAGATCATGCGACAGTACGACGTGACCTGGAGTTTGGGGGATGGTTTGCGACCCGGGTCCATTGCGGATGCGAGTGACGATGCCCAGTTCGCGGAATTAGATGTTCTCGGCGAACTGGTCGAACGAAGCTGGGAACACGGGACGCAGGTGATGGTAGAAGGTCCTGGCCACATTCCAATGGACCAGATTGATATGAACATCAAGCGTCAAATCGATGTTTGCAAAGGTGCTCCGTTTTACGTGTTGGGCCCGCTCGTCACCGATATCGCTCCTGGCTATGATCACATCACCAGTGCGATCGGCGCTGCGATTGCTGGTTGGAGTGGGGCAGCAATGTTGTGCTACGTCACGCCGAAAGAACACTTGGGACTTCCTGACGAGGAAGATGTGAAGCAGGGAGTGATCGCTTACAAGATCGCTGCTCATGCTGCCGACCTGGCCCGTCATCGCAAAGACGTTCAAGAACGAGATGATGCCCTTAGCAAGGCCCGTTTCGAGTTTGATTGGGCCGAGCAATTTCGGCTCTCGTTAGATCCCGAAACAGCTCAGCGATATCACGATGAAACACTGCCGCAAGACACCTTTAAGAGCGCACACTTTTGCAGCATGTGCGGTCCCAAGTACTGCTCGATGAAGATCACAGAAGATATTCGCGAAATGGCAAAACAGGGCGAATTAGTCGAGATCGAAAACCCCGTATCCTCTTAATGGCTGCGGTGGGATTCGGGTAGACCCACTCGAAGGCCGCTCAACTTTCCGCCTTTAGGGGGCGATTGTTGCTTGGACGATTGCTTGATCCGGCTGCGGCAGTGACACGATCAGTGAGTTGCTTTTCACGTCGAAGTTAATCGACCCGCGACCGGTTGGCTGAAATTGTGCCGGTCCGATCTTTCTCACGATCTTTTCACTTAATTCTTCATATGACTCGCCAGCCGGAAGGGGATAAAATTCCACATCCATATCGGTCGAAATCGCCTCAAGGGATGTGATTTGTAAGGTGGCGTTGTCAAGAATTCGATAGGTCAGCCCCATGGGCTGCAGCAGCTTGGCCAAGGCTTCTTTCAGCGGAAGGTCCTGGCAGAAGAACTTCATCTGGTCCCTGGGAGACCATCCTGCGAGGTGCAGTGCATACCAATCGACAAGCAGCTTGATGTCAGCTTGATCCTCGATCGAGGCGGCGATTGCGTCGAGATTGGCGTCACGCCAGACTCGCAAGGTAATCGGCCGTTGGCTCGCTCGTAGTAAGTCCCTTTTGGGGGTCAGTTCGACAAATTCCGGTCGAATCCTACTTTGGGCAATGCTTCCTCTAGCGAGCCGAAGTCGTTCGCAAAGCAGTAGGATTTGATACTGAACCGTATCGTCGTGCTCAATGACCAAGGTCGTGCCATCCACCTGGCATTTGCCTTCACCGCCCTGGGAGGCCCAAGATCCGTACTCTACAAACTTTTGCAGCCATTGCGAAAAGGCTGCCATGCTTTCGGGATTGTTGTCGCACAAATCGCCCACGCGATGGTTCAGTTGGGTCAGTTTACCTTGACTGGATTTTGCCGTGGTGACAATCAGTTGTCCATCAACCACGAAATAACCCAAGTGCAACTCGCCGAGTAACTTTGTTAGGACTTGCCCGACCGTCGATTCGTTTCGAATTAACAGGTCAACAGGCTTATTGGCGGTGAGGTTGCGTCGTCCCAAACCATTTGGATCAATTGTGATGGGAATAGTGCTGTAATTGCTGATCGTTCGTAATGCATTTGCAAGCGAGACACTCTTGAATTCGACCGCAATGATCGGGTCTTCAAGCCGAGATGCAACATCCACTTTGTTCGGAATGGGGCGAGTTGGTTGGAGCGGTTTGACCAAAACCGTTTTCTGTTCGGCGACGTTTGGTTTTGGCTTCGGTTGCGTCGGCACGGGGGGGGGGAACTGTTCAGTCGAGTCAGGAGATTGAAGCCAGCGGGCAAAACTGGCGAGATCGTCATCAGCCAAGTCGATTTGTTGATTATCTTGAGGTTCGTTGGGGAGAGTTGTCGGCGAACTCTCCGATTCCTGTTGTTCTTGTTCAACGACTAATGCCGGCGATGGTTGCTCGATCGGGGTGTCCTCGGAGCTCGTCTTTGGCTCGGAAGTCGGCCTCTTTTCGATGTCTGGTGCCGTGACAGTTGTTGACTCATCGTTACTCAGTCGGTTAGCAGTGTCGTCGGATGGGTCGGGTATTGAAGGCTCCTGGGAAGTTGGCTGATCTGTTTCGGTGATCGCAGTTGCTTGGGACCCATTCGTAATCGCTGGCTTGACACCTCCGTCGGCTGCAGGTTGGGAAAGCATGAATCCAGCGAGCCCGAGCGCGGCTGTGAGGCCGAGTATGCAGCCACCGATGACGATCACGTACGAATGCCGGTTTGCTTGCTGGCTGGGGACAGTTTCTGCGAGCTGATCGGTTTCATTGGACTCATTCTTCTCAGTAGATGGCTGCACAGGCTGAGCCGTTTCGACGGTGGCAGCCGCTTCGGCGAACGATTCTTCGGGGAGCTCACTAGAGCTGTCTTGATTTCTCCAACGTTGGGAGGTTGCTTCGGCCTCTTCGGAGGTGTGGTTAGCAGGACCCGTTGCTTCCGTTTCGCTCGTGGTTGGGTGGTCAGTTGCCTGCGTTGGCTCATCAAGGAATTCGTGGAGATTGTCGAAAGAGCCGGAGAGCATTGAGGAATTCGCAGCCGTCTCTCTGTCGCTCTCTGACAGTTGCGGGGGATCATCGGTGGTTGAGCTCTTTGGAGACTCCACCAGAACCATGCTGCCGCATTTGGGGCAAGGCAAGATTTGGCCAATGGCTTGCGCGTCGCGCACCGTCAGCCGGGCTCTGCAGGTTGTACATGCGATGCGAAACGCTTCCACGCCCGATGTCCTATCTCAGTTTTGTGTTCCAAGTAGATCGGCAGACAGAGGAGAACGAGAGACCCGATCTCGAGGGTCCGTCTCGCTGCCGAGCCCGAATTCTCTATTTACTCTATTTTAGTCATTGATTCGAGGGATTTGCCAGGAATTGTTTTGGCAAAGAATAGCCTTTTTGAGTCGCGGCGGTGCGGGTGGTAATCAGGATGGTTTTACCGGTTGATTCGTCACTAGGGGCCAGCACCCAGACGAGTTTTTGCTCTACCGACGAAAGTGAATCGGTTCGAACCGGGTTCGCTTGTCGGACTAGCTGCGTGAGAATCTCGTCGACCGTTTTTTGCTTAAGCTGGACATCTCGGATCTGTTGATTTCGAGTAATTCCGGCCAATTGGAGGTCGCTGCCGACGATCTTGATCTGAATGTTTTCCGACGGAAAAGTATCTTTGAGGACCGCAGTGAAGTCTCGCAGCGCGAATTCCAGCGAGAGTTGAGGAAACGACAGATTCATAGAATGCTCGAGAATCCTGCGCCAGTCCGTGGGTTCGGGGCTTGAGGGCGGTTCTTGCGGGGGACTGGCACCGGAGGCTTCGATGGCCAATTGGGAGGCAAGCACCAGATTGTGAGCCGATTTTTCGGGTGCCACAAAATTGATTACCGCACATTGGTCCGTCACTCCAATCCGAGCTTGATCATGAAGAAAACGAAGCATCAGCGGGAATCGCAGGGCGATGGGTTGCCAAAAACGTTCAATGGTTGTGCGCCCAAGATAGTCATTCACTTTCTCGGGAAGGCTGCTCAATCGTTGTCGGCAGGTAGCGGCCAACCGAAATGGATCCTGATCCAAAGAAGAGGCAAGTCGGACTTCACCGTAGAACGGGTTCTCAAAATGAAGGCTCACGGTGGCAGCTTGGACTTCGTCTCCAAGAAAATTAGAGATCGGCCCACGCAGCGCAGTGTAGATTCCGCGGAGTGTTTCTCGGCCATCCGCGTTCAGGAAATGTGGATCAAATAGCAGCGTGAGATGGCGTTCTCGATCTGTGAGGCGCCGGAGCCTCTCGATTTGACGTTTTAGCAGCGGAGGCGTACCGCCAGTTTTCACTATTTCGGTGATTTCTGTTTCGTCAGCAAAACAGATGACGTTTGGATCTTCTTTCGGCACGATCGCATGGTAGTCGGCTATTTGCCAGCGTTTACCGTCCGGAGAATCTTGATGGTTGATTCGTGTTAACAATTCTGTGACGGTGGGCTCCGAGTTGAATTTTGCGACGATTGTGACTCGGGGGGAGCCAACATCTTGGGGGGTAAGGGCGATCAGCAATTGATCGATTTCTGCCAAGGAAAGTTGTAACTCCTCAAACAGAGCTTGCACGTGATCGTTTAATGGTCCCAGGGCGTTCAGAACCGCCGGTCCTTCATCGGATTCCAGCATCGCGCGTGGGCGAGCAATTAAGAAAAATTGAGCCGCTGGCGGGCTGTAGGAAAGTTCAATTGGCTCACCCTTTGTCGGAGACTGCCAGAGCGTCTGACCGTCGTCGTCGATCAGCGATTCATCTTTTGCAAGGTTGATTGCTGTTGGGGAGGCTACTGGTGTGGGGCTAACGCCCTGCTCTGTTTTTGACTGGTGTGTTGGATCCGCAGGACTCTGAACTCGGGGCGCACGCCAGTTGATGATCAGTCCGATAGCAAGCATCAAGATGCTTATCGTAACGGCTGCCATGCCAAATCGTTGCCAAGTCGGGCGGGAATGCGTCGGAGATTGGCCTGCTGTCACTTGGGAGGAGCCCGTATCGACGATGGGAGTTTCGATGACCGGCGTTGGTGATGTTTTGAAGCTGGCGACTTCTGGCGGGCCGCTCGCGACGGTCGTTGGAATAGATTCTGGTGGTGCGACAGGTTGAATTGGTGTCGAGCGATTCTGAGGGGAAACCAGATGGGTTGGAATCCGCTCTCGTTGTTTTTCAAGATGTGACAAATAGAACCCTTCTGTCGATCTTGGTCGGGCCAGGCGTGCTTTGGGTGCGCCTCCCAGAAAAGCCTCTAGCTTTCTTGCGACTTCGGCACTCTGCTGGTACCGGAGTTCTGGGTTCTTCGCCATCATGAAGGAGGACACTTCGCTCAATCCACTTGGCATTGCACGAAATTCATCGAGTGGGCGAACCGGTTCCGTGGCATGACGCTGCATTTTTTCAGCGACTTCTCCATCCGGAAAAGGCGGTTGGCCTGATAGCAGTTGATAAAAAATACAACCTAGTGCGTAGATGTCCGAAAGCGGAGTGGGCGCTTGTCCCTGCCTTTTCAACTCTGGAGCCAGATAGTCCGCTTGGTCCAGCAAGCGTTGTTTGGGATCGGACGCGGTGAAATCAACAGGGGCGTTTCGTTGCAGTGGCAGTCGACGCAGTCGTGAATGGTTGCCCGGCTGCAAGACCAGTTCGTTCGGAAGCACGAATCCGTGGATGAGGGTAGCTGTGTGGATTTGATTGAGTGCGAGAGCAATTTGGTGGGTAATTCGTATCGCGTCACCGCTGGGTAACGGTTGTTCCTTTGCGAGCAGGCTGCGAAGGGTGATTCCCTCCACATCCTCAGAGATGGCAATTCGAAAGGGACCGTCCTGAATGGTCTCATAGCAGCGGTCCAGATGAGGATGATCGAGACTCTGGTGCCGTGCTGCTTGGGATTCGATTTCTGCCCAATCGTCCGCAGATCCGTGCCAGAAATGTAATAGGACACGGTGATTGGTTGGCCGGTGTACGCCGGCAAATCGACGAATTCCGAGTCCACTTTCCACTCGGTCGTTGACCCGGTAATCGCCGAAAAAAAACGGTCCTGGCTTGCCGGCTAAGAGAACCTGTGCCTGATAAACGCTGAGTCGTTTTTCACTCACTAGCCAACTGGCAAGTGTTCGTGCGTTGGCGTCAACGTTGGCTCCACTGACTGCCTGAAAGCGATCATGCAATGTGGTGCATTCACTGGCACTAAATAGAGAGCTCGTGCGAGCAAGCTTCCAAAATTGTTCGATCGGAACGGACATGCCGACGGGGCCTCAAAACGGGGTGAGGATTTCCGGCTCCTGCCTGGAGTTGAACCGAGCGGCCCACCACTTTCCGCTAGATCTCAGTCTATCATCGACCGTCCAGTTCGGGTCTAAAATGGACGAAATCCTCGGTGCTCCAACGAGTCTGCTGCATTTGCTTTAACGCTTGGCTGCGGCTGATCTGCTTTCTGAAACCTGACGAATAATCTCACTCGCTCGCTGAATCTGTTCGGTTGTGACGTCCAAATGAGTGAGTGCTCGCACGCGTTTGTGCGACTCGCAGAGCATATGAACGTTGAGGCAAGCTAAATCTTCTGCAAACTCATGAGCTGAACCTAGCTCTGAATCGACGTCAAAGAAGACAATATTTGTCTCGACGGAGTCTTGAGCCAAGCGGATTCCAGGCGTGTCTTGAATGGCTGTCGCCAACAGTTGAGCATTGGCATGATCTTCAACCATGCGGTCGAAGTGATTGCGCAACCCGAATAAGGCACCAGCGGCGATGATGCCGGACTGTCTCATTCCGCCGCCAAATAGTTTGCGGTGTCGGCGAGCTTCCTGCATAGCCTCCGCAGATCCGACGAGCGCGGATCCCACGGGCGCACCAAGTCCTTTACTAAAGCAGACGCTCACGGTGTCAAAATCAGTACAAAGGTCAGCCAAGGATATTTTGGTGGCAGCGGCTGCATTGAACAATCTGGCTCCATCGAGGTGGGTCCGGAGTCCGTTTTTATGCGCCCAAGTGCAGATGGCAGTGACTTCCTGCTGCGGTTGAATCTTGCCACCCCCTCGATTGTGCGTATTTTCCAGGCAGACCAGTCTTGTTCGTGTGAGGTGGTCGTTCTCTGGGCGGATCATATGCTGTAATTGTTCGAGCGTGACCACACCGTGGCCACCGTCGACCGTCCTTGCGACCACTCCGCTGAGTTGGGCGAATGCCCCCTGTTCGTAGTTGAAGATATGGCAGTTGGTATCGCAGAGGAATTCATCGCCCGGTTTGCAATGGACTCGGATGCCAACTTGGTTGGTCATCGACCCGGAAGGCATGAAGACCGCTTGTTCCTTTCCAAGCAAACCGGCAATTTCTTCTTGCAATTCGGCGACCGTTGGATCGACGTCAATGACGTCGTCCCCGACATGGGCAGCAGCCATGGCCTGCCGCATTTCGGCTGTAGGGCGGGTGACGGTGTCACTTCGTAAGTCTATACGTTCATGCGACATAATCGAGGCTCGGCGGATCGTTTGGTGGAATTGACATGAGCCTACCAATCGCCTTTGCCAGATTCCAGGGGGCAGTCCGAGAGGGCATTGCGTGGGCTAGGCGGCAACTGCGATTCGAGACAAAATACTCCGGTGAATTCTCTTTTTCTTGACGGTATAACGGATCAAATGGCTCCAATAAATCTCAATATCGATTTCATTGATATCCGCGAGGGCGACGCTCAACCCACGTTGGAAGCCCTACGACGGAAACTCAGCCCGCGAGGCGACGTCACCAGTGATGCGAGTCGTTTGCGGACGATTGAGGTGTTTGGCGAACCGCTTACACCGATGCAGGTAGTTGAAAAAATCTGCAGCGATGTTCAACAGCAAGGAATGAATTCCTTATTGGACTACTGCCAAAAACTTGATGGTGCCGAACTGAGTGCGGACACGTTGCGGGTTCCAGCAGCTGAGCTCGCCGCCGCCCATCAGCAGGCGGATCCGGATTTTCTCAGAACGATTCGCCGGATTCGCGAAAACGTGAATGAATTTCAGTCAGCCATTTTACATCAGGATGTGGAGGTAACCCGAGAGGTCGGCGTATCGCTGAAGCAGCGATATTTGCCGCTACGACGAATTGGCATTTGTGTTCCCGGTGGGGCCGCTGCCTATCCCTCAACGGTCCTGATGACTGCGGTTCCCGCACAGGCGGCGGGTGTCGATGAAATCGCTGTTGTTGCTCCTCCAACACGCTTCGGTGCTTACAACCCGGATATTCTTGCCACCTGCCATGAATTGGGGGTCAGCGAGGTATATCGAATGGGAGGTGCTCAGGCCGTGGCAGCGCTCGCCTTTGGGGTGACCGGCATCGAACCCGTAGACAAAATTGTGGGGCCGGGCAATTTGTTCGTTGCACTGGCAAAAAAAACGGTGTTCGGAGAAGTTGACATCGATTCTATCGCTGGGCCGAGTGAGGTTGTCGTTTTGGCCGATGGGGGGGCACATCCTGCGGACATTGCCGCGGACATGCTTGCTCAAGCGGAACACGCTCCGGGCGCAAGTATTTTGATCGCGTGGGAAGACGATGTGCTGAAAAACAGTCTGGTTGAACTGAATCGTCAAGTTGCAGAACTTTCTCGCAGCGAATTAACTGTGCAAAGTTTAGAGAACTTTGGAACTCTGATCCGTGTCACGGATGAGGAGGAGGCTTGTCGCTTGACCGATTTTATCGCACCCGAGCATCTACACATCGCGACCGCGAATGCGGATGAACTTTGTCTGAAGATTCGCAATGCTGGGGCAACGTTCCTTGGTTACTTTACCCCGGTCGCCTTGGGAGACTATGCTGCTGGGCCGTCGCACGTGTTACCCACCGGTGGAACCGCTCGCTGGGCGAGTGGTTTATCGGCCAATGATTTTCTTCGATCAGGAAGTGTGATTCAGTATTCAAAAAAGGCTCTCCTTGATATTGCCGAAGATGTAGGTCGTCTCGCCGATAAAGAAGAACTAACTGCCCACCGGGCAAGCGTTGACGTTCGCTTACGTTAAGGCTTTCTAGTGCGGCAACCTCGAAGGCAGTTGTTATGAAGTATGTTCGTCCAGACATCGCCGCAATGGCCGGCTACGTTCCAGGTGAACAGCCGCAAGTCGGTAAGTTCATCAAGTTGAATACGAATGAGAATCCGTATCCGCCTTCGCAAAAAGTGATTCAAGCAATTCATTCTGCTGCTGAGACGAGTCTAATTCGGTATCCAGATCCGTTGGGAACACCGTTCTGCATGCGAGCAGCACAACTCTGGGACGTGGAGCCGGATTGGATTCTCTGTGGAAACGGTAGCGATGATATTCTGACCATTCTGACGCGTGCGATGGTGGCTCAAGGTAAATTGCTCAGATTGCCTTATCCGAGTTATGTCCTGTACAAGACCTTGTCGCAGATTCAAGGAGCTCGCAGCGAGGAGATCAAATTTTGTCCCGATTGGTCACTTGATCAAAGTTTTACTCGACACGATCCTGATCTGGGGATCGCTTATCTGCCGAATCCGAATAGCCCGTCGGGGACCGTATTGAATCCGGAGGAGGTTTTGGAAATTGCTAATCGGCTGGATTGTCCGCTGCTCATCGATGAGGCTTATGCTGATTTCGCCGATCAAAATTGTGTGCCCCTTGTGGCCCAAAATGAAAAGATTATGGTGTCACGCAGTTTGAGCAAGGCGTATGGATTGGCCGGATTGCGATTTGGTTATCTAATTGCGCAGCCTCAGATCATTGCACAGCTGAGAAAAGTGAAAGACTCCTATAACTGTGATGCGCTTTCGATTGCTGCGGCCACTGCGGCAATCGACGATCAGGATTGGCTACGAGACAATGTGGAAACCGTCCGCAAGACCCGTGAGCGAACACAAGTGGCTTTGACCCAACTCGGATTTTCGGCGCAACCGTCCCAAGCGAATTTCATCTGGTGTACTCACCCTGAACGGACTCTCAAAACACTTTATGAAGAAATGAAAGCTAAGCGGATTCTGATCCGATACATGCACTATCCTGAATGGGGTGAGGGCATCCGAATCACCGTGGGGAGAGAAGGGCAAATGGACGCCTGTTTGTCGGTACTGGAGTCGCTTCTTTAATCGATGGTTGTCGGTAACAGGTGCAAGAAAGTTGTGCAAGAAAGTCAGGGAGCCCTCGTCCCACCTTCCTTTCAAAAAGTGATTCAATCATGTCGCGTTTAGCCAAGATTGACCGGAAAACTGCCGAGACGGACATTCAGCTCACGCTGGACTTGGACGGTACGGGAGTTTCTCAGATTAGCACAGGCGTCGGTTTTTTCGATCACATGTTGGATCTGTTTTGTCGCCACGGTTGCTTTGATCTCTCTGTCGAAGCGCGAGGCGATTTGCACGTTGATCAACACCATACGGTGGAAGATGTTGGAATCTGTTTGGGGCAAGCCCTCAAGCAGGCGGTCGGTGATAAGCGAGGGATCCGACGCTATGGACATTCTTTATTGCCGATGGAAGAATCTCTTGTGACCACCGTCGTCGATTTGAGTGGTCGTTTCTATCTTGTTTTTGCCGCAAGCTTTCCCTCAAGTAAGATTGGCGATTTTGACAGTGAGCTTGTGCAGGAGTTTTGGCAAGCTTTTGCTGCGAATGGGCTGATGAACTTGCACATCGTGCTCCAGCATGGTTCCAATAGCCACCACATCAGCGAAGCCATGTTTAAGGGGGTCGCTCGAGCCACCCGCATGGCGGTCGAACTCGATCCTCGCGTGACTGGAGTCCCGAGCACGAAAGGCACTCTCGGCTGATCAGACGGCGTTTGCCCACCCGGCAATCGCCGGTTCGGACCAGCGTTTTCGTGCGGTGTCCCACGAGTTTCAAACTACTCGTTCACGTAAGTTTCTAAGAATCTCGCCAAGCGATGGAAATCGCTGTCCGGTTTGATGTATCGAACTGTCGTGACGAGAGTTTCCGGATCGATGAGGGTGTTGAAATCGACATAATGTAAGTCGAGTTGACCCGATACGGAAACCATGACGCCGTTGAGACCTTCCTCGACCAGAGCACGATAGGCACCGACACCAAGTTGTCCTCCGAGCATGACATCGAAAGCACGTGGTTTGGCACATCTCGACTCATATCCAAGTTGCAGGCCGGTGACTTTGCGGCTTCGACCGGTTTCTTTTTGGTAGGCTTCCGTGATGAGTCGAGCAAACAAGCAACTCAAGTTCACTTCGGAGATCGCGATGTGGCCATGGTCATCTCTGTCAATCCCTTCCAAGTATTTGTAGGGCAGGTATTCGGCGAGTCCTTCGGCCATCACGATGACACCAAACGGTTTGCGATCGGCTTCGCGTGCGAGCATCACTTTGATCATCTTGCCAACGACTCGGTCGATCTCCATGATCTTTCGAGTTTCCGACTCGCCCGTCACTGAATTCGTGATGGTTTCACTCGTCGCGTACTCGCCCGCGATATCCTCGATACTAATCACGAGACTTGCTTCACCCGCGATGGCGGCCCCATAGGCAAGCCAGCCGGCGCTACGTCCCATCGTTTCGCAGAGGAAGTAAGATCGTCCGGCTTCTGCGTCGTAGATCAGATTTCGGATTTCACTCGCGATGAATTCGACAGCTGTGAAGTAGCCGAAGGTGAAGTCGATGCCCATGTAATCATTGTCGATCGTCTTCGGCAGGTGAACTACCGGGATGCGACGGGCGTCTTCGTGCAGGCCGTCCTGAAAAACTTTCAGTTTGTTAGCTGTTTTAAGTGTGTCATCGCCACCAATAGAAATCAATGCATCGATTTCCAGCGAGCGAAGTGCTTCGTAAACTCGCTGCAGAGGGGCTGACTTTTCCGGGTCGTCGAAATCTGCCGGAGCGGAGATCAGCTTGCCCGGATTACTGCGCGCCGTGCCGAGCATGATTCCTTGTGAGTTCCTTGTGCGTTTCAGCACTTGGGAATCGATCACGCGGTAGTGTTCATCCGCCTTCAACGGCCGTTCCGGCGAGTAATCGATCAGATTTGAGTAGCCATGCAAGATGCCCGTCACGTGAATGCCGTTCCTCAGGAATGAGGCAGCAGCCGTTGAAATGACGGCGTTGGCGGCCGGGGCTGGACCTCCGGCAAATAAAATGCCGACGCGACGAATGGAGTCGTTTCTGGGCACAAATCACTCCGAACTGCAATTGGATAGTGGGAAAGCGAGCCTATTTTGAGCGGTCAAAACAGCGAGCTTTGAGGGCTTGTTGTTTTGGTAATCTGACTGGAAACAATCTGAGCGCGAGACCAGCGTCCCGAGTGGGCCTGATTTTAGTGGCTACGCCCCGCCTCGCCAAGGACGCCAGTTCACGCTGTGAACGGAGTTTCAGAAAGTTCGCTCGACAAACGTCGTATCCACCCAGCCATCCGCAAAGGTCGTGTCACGAAGAATCTTTTTGTGGAAGGGAATAGTCGTGTTGATCCCCTCAATTCGCAGCTCATCAAGGGCACGTGACATGCATTCAATCGTCTCGTTTCGTGTCGGTTGATGAACGATCAGCTTACCGATCATAGAATCATAATAAGGCGGAACCGTGTAGCCGGCGTGAGCGTGTGAATCGAATCGGACGCCTAAACCCCCGGGGACAATCATTTTGGCAATCGTTCCTGCACTTGGACGAAATCCCTGGGCGACGTCCTCGGCATTGATTCGGCATTCCATGGCGACGCCATTGATTTGGATATCCGACTGAGTCAGCCCGAGTGGCTCTCCTGCCGCAATGCGTATTTGGGATTTGATCAAGTCGATTCCCGTAACCATCTCGGAAACGGGATGTTCGACTTGGATTCGTGCATTGACCTCGATGAAGTAGAAATTGTTTTCTTTGTCGACGATGAACTCAACTGTGCCCGCGTTGGTGTATTTAGCATGTCGGATCATTCGAACCGCAGCTTCACACATCGAGTGTCGAGCTTCGTCGGATAGGTTGGGCGCTGGACTTTCTTCGACGAGTTTTTGATGACGACGCTGTGTTGAACAGTCTCGTTCCCACAAATGAACTGCGTTGCCATGGTGATCAGCAAGAACTTGTACCTCAATGTGACGCGGATTTTCGATATATTTTTCCAAATAAACGCCGCCGTTTCCAAAGGCCGCTTCGGCTTCTTTCTTCGCTTGTTGTAAGGCCGACTTCAAGGCGAGGTTGTTGGCCGCAACTCGCATGCCCTTGCCGCCTCCACCTGCTGTGGCTTTGATCAGGACCGGAAATCCTATTTCGTGAGCGATGCGGACCGCTTCTGCATCACCTTCGATTAGGCCGTCACTGCCTGGAACCACCGGAACTTCGGCGTCTCGAGCAAGTGAACGAGCTTGGTTTTTGTCGCCCAACTGTTCCATCGCCTCGGGCGAGGGGCCAATAAAGTCAATCTTGCAGCTGCGACAAACCTCATTGAAATGAGCGTTTTCCGCGAGAAAACCGTAGCCAGGATGAATTGCTTCAACATTGCCCACTTCGGCTGCGCTGATCACGTTGGCAATCTTCAGATAGCTGTCCGCTGACTTGGCGGGACCGACACAAATGGCTTCGTCGGCCAGGTCAAGGTAGGCGCTACCACGATCGCCTTCGCTGAAAATAGCAACGGTCTCGATGCCCATTTCTCGACAAGCCCGAATGACTCGTAAGGCAATTTCACCACGGTTGGCAACCAGGATTCGTGTGTACATTCGCTATTTGCTCGTGTTCACTTTAAAAAGTGGTTTACCAAACTCGACCGGCTCTTCATCGTCGATAAGAACAGCGACGATCGTGCCGGACGTTTCCGCCGGGATTTCATTGAAAACCTTCATCGCTTCGATGATGCAGACGGTTGTGTCAGCGGACACGTTGTCACCGACCTTTACAAAGGAAGGCGAGTCGGGATTCGGTCGGCCGTAGAAGGTACCCACCATCGGACTCTTGATGATGACAACGTTTTTGTCATCCTCGGCGGGGGCGGCAGGCGCTTCCACGGGGGATAAAGCAGGCTCAACCGGCCGCGCTACCTCGGGAACTTGTGCGGTGGGTAATGCAACAACCGCATCGGTCTCGTTGCCGCGCCTCAGTCGAATCCGTTGCTCTTCTCGCCGAAGGTCGATCTCGGAAAGTCCATGCTCTTCCATCAATTCGACAAGTTGCCGAATGCGTTCCACGTCAAAGACTTCTTCCGGATTGGGCTCTGAGCCCGTCATATGAGTCTCCCCAAGACAGATAAAAACGATCAGTTAGAAATCATCCGACGTCTGGCCGGCGTGCACCGTCCAAATCAGTCAACAATACACGAGTCTAAATCTTTGGGGACGTCTGAAAGCACATCGTGACCATCACGCGTCACCAAAATATCATCTTCGATACGCACCCCGCCCCAGCCTGGAAGGTAAATGCCCGGTTCGATGGTAATCACCATTCCGGCCTTCAGCGGCTGTTCTTGTTTTATCGCCAAACGCGGTGCTTCGTGAATCTCCAATCCGATCCCGTGACCCAAGCCGTGGCCAAATTTCGGACCAAATCCGGCTTTGGCAATGACGTCGCGAGCAGCAGCGTCCACGTCACTCATCAAGGCACCCGGCCTGATTGCGTTGATCGCCTTAAGCTGAGCTTTCAACACAACTCCATAAATACGCTCGAGTTTCGGCGAGATTCTACCGGTCACCAAAATACGCGTCAAGTCGCTTGCGTAGAGCGTGGCCCGGGCTCCCCAGTCAATCAAAACAAAGTCACCCTCTTCAATTCGTTGATCTGTTGGCACGGCATGCGGGAGAGCTGCTCGAGGTCCAACTGCAACAATTGGCGAGAAGCTGCAGCCGGTGCCGCCAAAGAGGCGAATCTGGTGCTCAATTTCGGCTGCGATCCGTTTTTCCGTTTGCCCACCCTGGAGAGCTGCCCGAATCAGGGCGAATGTTTTTTGCGCCAAACGAACCGACTCGCGAATTTCATTGATCTCGTGGCGATCCTTGATTTCCCGTAAGGCTTCGATCAAACCGGAAGTGTTGCAGAGTGGCGTTGCCACAAGTTGGTCACAAAGACGGCTGTAAATACCCAGGGTTAGCGTGTCTTCCTCAATTGCCAAACCGCTTAGTCGCTGTTTTTTTGCTATTTTTGCCACCAGTTGGAGGAGCGAGACCCCGGTGGATCGAGAAATCACCTCTAAGCCCGGGCATTCCTCGGCCAATTGCGTGGTATATCTCGAATCGGACAATATCCAAGCGTCCTGCTGGGTGAGCAGCAGATAACTGTCATCGCCGGTGAAACCCGTCAGATAGGTGACATTCGTGAAGTTTGTCACCAGCATCGAGTCCGCGCCTGTTTTCTTCAGTGAGCGACGGAGCTTGTTCAAGCGAGCGAGAAACCGATCATGCATCTCGGTGGTTCCTTTTCTACGGGACAATCAAGATCGTGTTTGCTACCAAGTCAAAGCGGACTTGGCAAGGCAAGCTTGTCGTTGTCGTTGTTGATCGCATCGCTTGACAATCTGGCATTCCGTCCAAAAACTGGAAGCGAGTTGACGAAGTTTCATAAGGAGAAGGTTTTAGAAGGAGAAGAGTTGCGGATGAACGAATCCAAATCCGAATGGGTTGTTTCCACCACCGATGCGACGTTTGTTCAAGATGTGATTGAACGCTCTCGTGTGCTGCCAGTCGTGGTTGATTTTTGGGCGGACTGGTGCCAGCCTTGCCGTGCACTCACCCCGTCTCTCGAAAAGTTGGCAGAGGAAAATCAGGGGCGATTTCTGCTGGTTAAGGCAAATACGGAGGAAACGCCGTCCGCCGCAGCTCAATTTGGCGTCCAATCGATTCCCTCCGTTTTTGGACTCCGTGATGGAGAAATTGTTGACGGTTTTAAGGGAGCCTTGCCTGAAGCTGACATTCGCGTTTGGTTGCAGCGAATGATGCCGTCGGAGTCGGAACAGTTGGTGGAGCAGGCGAAATCGATTTTGGCAGATGACGAAAAAGGGGCCGAACAACTGCTTCGGCAGGCTGCCGAACTGGAAGGCAACCAAAGCGATGCAAGAATTGCCTTATTGGAGCTCTTGCATCGACAGGCACGGTTTGATGAGTGTCACGTGTTGATCGAATCGCTCGAAAAAAGAGGCTTTCTGGAACCAGAGGCTCAAAAATTGAAAGCTGCCGTTGAATTACAGCTGCATGGTCAGAGTGCAGGTACGGTAGATGATTGTCGCAAATCGTTGGCTGGAAATCCTGATGACAGCCGGATGCGTTTGCAATTGGCGGAGTCGCTTGCCGCAGCCGAAATCTATGATGAATCGCTCGAAAACTGCTTGAAAGTAGTGCAGCTGGATCAGGGGGAATTACGCGAGCAAGCGAGGCAATTGATGGTCGACATCTTTAAGTTGCTGCCGGCTGATTCGGAGCTGATTCGCGAATATCGTCGGCAGCTTTCGATGGCCCTTTACTGATGCGGCTGGTGATTGAGCAGCACCTGCTTTCAGCCGGTCGCTGGAGCTCCGGGAAGTTCGTTTTTTGTCCCGAGAATGGGTTAATCCATACTGGCTTGCCCTAAAGCTTGGCGAAGAGCCGTGATGGCAATTTCACCGAATTGTCGAGCTGGCACTTGCCAGATTTGTGGATTCATCAGTTCGATGGAAACACACTTTTCGTATTTGATTTCTTGCAAATAGGCGACGATTGGTGCGATGGCAAAATCGCCATCACCCGGGAGGATGCGATCTGAATCGCTGGCAAATTCTCGAGGGACGTCAGCCAAATCACACAGTTGCACGTGAAAGAGATTTTCGGAGTTCAGCAGGGCGAGATCGGCATACTTGCTGGGGCCAATGTTGAAATGAAACACGTCCAAGCAAATACCCAAATGAGCACTTCCTACCTCCTCAACCAAAGCAGCGACGGTCTGAAGATTGTTTCCAAACGCCGAACGAGCCTGGAATTCCAGGGCAAGCTTTATTTGATGTTTGCCTGCTGCCTCGGCCGCCTGTTGGAGGGACAATTTTGTGCGGTCGATTAGACTTTGGTTCAGCGGTGCCAGCACATCACAAGCCATGACCAGGGTGCGAATTTCCAATTCCTGGCAAAGTTCAAGGCGTCGCGCAAATAGCTCCCAGGCAGACGCTCGGGCCTCTCCCTGCGAGCTCAGAAGACCCCCCTGGAAGCTCGCAACAAATGGCGTGACCTGATGTTTTTCAAGTAAATGACGGGCGTCCGATAGAGAACAACTTTGGATGTATTCCTCGAGTTTGGTGAGCCAGATCTCGACCGCTGGGCAATGGCTGGCCGCGTAGTCGGCGATGTCGTCCTCAAAATTCGAATTGAGTGTGCAAACTTGGCTTAATGCTGGAATCATTGGATATTGCTCGAACGGGGGAGAGATATTTCTGTTGCAACACTCCTAGTGCATTCGATCGGATGCGACAACCTCTGCCAAAAGGGGAATTCTTTGACAAAAGCCGTTTCTCCGCCGAGAATCGGACCAGTGATGTACTTTCATTGGCTTTATGACTGATCAGGCACTCGCATGACACGCATCCTCTTCTTGGCTGGGCTCTTGTCGGTGCTCTTGCCTTCCCAACTGGCTTGGGCTCAATTGCCGAAAATGTATTGGTCGGATCGAGGAGCCAACACGATTCGTCGTGCCGACGTTGACGGTACTCACAGCGAACTCTTAGCCTCCGGGATGTCTCAAGTCCGCGGTGTAGCGGTCGACTTCAGCAATGGAATGCTCTACTGGGCCGACAACGGCGCCGATCGCATCCGGAGAGCTCCGATTGATGGGGGGCTTCCGGAAGATCTGGTGACGACCGGTTTGCGTTTTCCGGCGGGCATTGTACTAGACGTTCCCTCGAACAAGATGTACTGGGCCGATGCATCGGCAGGTAAAATCCAGCGAGCGAATTTAGACGGCAGCAACGTCGAGGATTTGGCGACGGGGCTCGGTAGTCCCTATTTTCTCCGATTGGATCATGCGGACCGACACATTTACTGGACCGATTATGGCACAGACAAAATACAACGTTCTGACTTTGACGGTGGCAATCTGGTTGATTTGGTGACCACGGGCTTGCAATTGCCTCGAGGCATTGATCTGGATTTGGCGGGCGGCAAGATGTACTGGGCCGACCGGGGCACCGATCGCATTCAACGAGCTAATTTGGATGGTTCGAATATTGAAACGCTGCACACTGTGCCTCCCCAAGGTGTTGACGCGGCTCCCCATGGGGTTGCCTTAGACGTGGAGCGTGGCCATTTGTACTGGGTCGACAATGGCTTGGTGACGATTCAGCGTTCCAATTTAGATGGAAGTGGAGTCGCGAACATATTAACGTCAGCGAGTGGAATCTTGAAAAAACCCTGGGAAATCGTGCTTGATCTGAACCAAATCACCGAACCTGGGTGTGATTTTGATGGCGATGGTTCATGTACTGCAGCCGATGTGGACGCTTTGACACACGTTGTCATGGCTGGCACGAATGAGTTGGTGTTTGACCTAAATGATGACCAACTCGTGAACCAGGCCGATCGTGTGTCATGGGTCAAGGATTGGAAAGAAACTTACTTTGGCGATGCCGATCTGAACGGCGAATTCGACACGTCCGACCTGGTGACCGTGTTTGGTGCTGGGAAATACGAAGACTTGATACCGCAAAATGCTAGTTGGACGGACGGTGATTGGGACGGTGATTGGGATTTTACGAGTGGTGACCTCGTTGCAGCTTTCCGGGACGGCGGCTACGAACAAGGGCCGCTTACGGGCGTCAACGGCGTGCCAGAGCCCCGTTCGCTTTCGCTCGTGGCTGTCTGCCTTGTGCTGATGACGCTGGTATCTCGTCAGGCAAAAACAGGGAGCAGTTTCCCGGTCGCCCTTTGAGGGCTCGTTTTCCCTGCCGTCTGCAAATGTTTTTATTGTCGCAGACGCTGTTGCAGCTCTTCGGCCAGATCCGCGATCTTGATGCGATCTTGATCGAGCGTATCACGGTCACGAATGGTGACCGTTTGATCAGAGTCGGTTTGACCATCGACCGTGACGCAGTACGGGGTCCCCGCTTCGTCCTGCCGACGATAACGTCTACCCACAGCCCCCTTTTCATCGTAAAAGACGTTGAAATGCTGCTTGAGTTCGCGATAGATCTTCTTGGCGGTTTCAGGCATTCCATCCTTTTTGACCAGTGGGAAAATCGCGGCTTTGATCGGCGCGAGTCGTGGGTGGAATTTCATGAGCACCCGGGTTTGCATTTTGCCTTTGTCATCGGGAGCCTCATCCTCGGTATAGGCTTCGCACAAAAACGCAAGTGTCGCGCGGTCGGCTCCTGCTGATGGTTCGATTACGTGGGGAACATATTTTTCGCCTGAGAGGTCGTCACGATAGGTGAGGTCTTTGCCGCTTCCTCGCCACTTTGGTTGGCCATGTTCATTTTTTTCAACTTCCAACGGATTGGTGTTTGGGTCCAGTTTGCCCTCCATGTGGCTTCGTAGGTCGAAGTCACCTCGGTGGGCAATACCCTCCAGTTCGCCAAATGTGCCTTCCGGGAGAAATGGGAAAGCGTATTCAATGTCGGCTGTGCCCGTGGAGTAGTGACTAAGTTCGTCCTGGTGATGGTCGCGCAATTGCAATCGTTCACCGGCCAGTCCCAGATCGGTGTACCAGCGGAAGCGGCGATCTCGCCAATATTGATACCATTCTCGGGAGCGATCGGGGTGGCAGAAGAATTCAATTTCCATTTGCTCGAATTCGCGAGAACGAAAAGTGAAATTGCGGGGCGTGATTTCGTTGCGGAAGCTTTTGCCCACTTGGGCGATGCCGAAGGGAACGCGGACACGTGTGCTGTCTAACACGTTTTTGAAGTTCACAAAGATGCCTTGAGCGGTCTCCGGTCGCAGGAATGCGGCACCTTCTTCGCCAGATAAGGCGCCGACGTAGGTTTTGAACATCAGGTTGAATTCGCGCGGTGTGGTGAGCGTTCCGACTTCCTTCGCATCTGGGCCAAGTACGCAATCAAAATCTTCGATCGTGGTCAACGACACGATTGAACCGTCCCAGCTGAGCTTGGCCGCGTCTTTTGCCCGCAAATTGAGCAGCTTCAACGCTTTCTTTTGCAGGTCATCTTCCGCATGTTCGGATTCTTCGACCGCCACAAAGACCCGCCGATCTTTTGCGTCAATCCAGCGGCCACAGACTTGGTCGTGACGGTAACGCCGTTTTGATTCACGGCAATCGACCATGAAATCATGGAAAAGGTCGTAATGTCCCGAGCATTTCCAGACCTGAGGATGCATGATGATCGTGCAATCCAACCCCGTCATTTCGTAGCTGCTCGGGGCTCCCGAGGCAGTGCTCGAATCATCGTGAGCCGTGATCATGTCGCGCCACCAAGCCTCTTTGACGTTTCGTTTGAGCTCAACGCCCAACGGGCCGTAGTCCCAGAAACCGTTAAGCCCGCCATAAATCTCGCTAGATTGGAAGAGAAAACCGCGTCTTTTGCAGAGCGAAACAAGTTTTTCCATGTTCATGATCGGGCTTCGTTTTTCGGTGGAATTATTCAGGAATTCACGCTTGTTACTGCGAAAAAAAGTTCAGGAATTGACTAATGTAATCGGACCCCATGGCTCAGGTCTACGCCAAGAAGGGGATCATTGATCGGCCGCGAGGATTTGCCAGTCGTTCAAAAATAGCTCGGGAACAACTGTCAAAGCATCGATCCGTGCTGCGATTTCGATATCAGCGGACAGGTTGATGCTCGCCAGATTTCGACCTCCCGTGGTATCGGCCAATTGCTGGGTCAAACCTTGGTGCGATACGGCTTCTCCGCCAATTGATTGCCAAACGTCACAAGCCAACTGGGCACTGTCGTTGAAGACCAACTTCGTATCGATTGCTTGTTGCCGGGTGGCAAGAGCGCCGGCGAACAGAACATCCTCTCGCGTGACCTCTCCGTTGGTTCCCGCACATACCAGTTCGATCTCCGGTGCATTTTCGATCGACCGAGAGATTGCTGAGAAATTGACAAAACTGCCGATCAATACGCGATGGGCCCCCAGGCAACGCATCATTGCCCGGGTGCCGTTCGTCGTTGTGAACATTAATCGATTACCATCCACCCGATCGGACGTGTATTCGGAGGGTGAATTTCCCAGATCAAAGCCGGGAATTGGCTTGCCCTGTCGTTCCCCGCCCAGAAGCACACCTAGCTGGCTGTTTGCTCTGTTTTTTTCAGCTCGCTCCCTCGCCTCGGAGATTTCGAGACAAGGCACGATTGAGTGGATGCCGGCTGCCAACGCATGGGCGATAGTGGTGCTCGCGCGCAGAACGTCGATGATCACGACGATGCTGCGACCGGGCTCACGAGGCTGGGTGAGTTCAGGCAGAAGGTGGACTCGGAGATGTCTGGGCATGATGACTCTCGATCTTCTGTAGGGGGGAAGCGAGCTCGCACGTTGCTTCGCGGTCCCGTCGTGACAACCGAGTGGGTTGCCTCAAATCGCCGGCAGATTCATCAGATTAGCAACACGATCAGTCGAATTGTGCGAATTTTTGCTGATCTTATCGGTTCTTGCGATAGCGCAAGGTCCCCTCGCTGCCAAGCTGGCACTTGTCAACGAAATGGCGGGTGACCTGACGGTATGCGGGCTGTTAAGGTATTCTCTTGATTTCGGTTACATCCTCGGCGGGAAGCGGACCCCAGCCCCACAAGAGCGTAGTACGATCGAGCAAGTCATGGTAGTCGACAAATCAGACGACCGCGTGCAGCAAATGTTTGGTGCGATCGCGGGAAAATACGACCGAATGAACCATCTTTTGTCGATGAACATTGACAAATACTGGCGACGGTGGACCGTTGGGAAAGTGCCGCCTGACGATTCGGGACCCATTCTGGATGTTTGTACAGGGACAGGCGACCTGGCCTTAGCGTATTGGAAGATAACGAAGGGTTCCGTGCCGATCGTCGCTACCGATTTCTGCCCGGAAATGCTAGATGTCGGCCGTCAGAAGCAAAAAGAAGCCGGAATCAACGACAGCTTGCGATTCCTGCAAGCGGACACCCAACAACTGCCGTTCGCCGACGAGGAGTTTCAGTTGGTCTCGGTTGCGTTTGGCCTCAGAAACGTTTCCGACACGGACCAAGGGATTCGCGAGATGGCTCGAGTTTGCCGATCCGGTGGTAAAGTTGCGATTTTGGAATTCTCGATGCCGGCGTGGGAGCCCTTCAAATCGCTGTATGGCTGGTATTTTCGCCGAGTCCTTCCCAAGGTGGGACAGTGGTTGGCTCGCAACAACGAGGCAGCCTACTCTTACCTGCCGGAGAGCGTTGGAGAGTTTCCCTATGGCCAAGCTCTTGCCGACCGGCTGATCGACGTGGGTTTGAAAGATGTTCATTTTTACCCGCTCACCCTTGGTGTTGCCACTTTGTACGTTGGTCGAAAACCTTGACGAAGACTGGGAGTTTGGCCTCGGCCATGTAGGAATACGAGATGATTGAAGCGACTCTTCATGATCAAAAACTGACAACTCGCGATCTGCTTCAGCGACAGGTAATCTCGGCTAAGAAATTCCCGTTCGTCGCTTCGGCGCCCTTGGCTGCGTCGGTTTCACCCACATCATGGCTTCGTCGACAAACCACTCGCGAAAAGCTGGTTTGGTCCAACCGAGGGGATTCGGCAACGGTTTGCGGTATTGGCGCAGCCAGCACTGTTGAAGCGGATCCAGGCATGCCCGCTGCAACCGTCTTCGACGAGTGCCGTCGTATCCTCGATGGAGATCCACAACTCAACTTTTACGGTGGTTTCGCCTTCCGGCGAGATCGCCCGATCGCAACGGGTCCTTGGCAGTCGTTTGGCACGGCGAAGTTTTGGCTTCCGAGGGCAACTTATGATGGTTCGGTGATGCGAGTCGTCGTGTTAAATGCGGCCGATCGCGACACGTCGATCGACTTTCTGCAAAAACTCCACTGGAACGTTGAAATTCCACCGAGTCGCATCCCGCCGGCGACTCAAAGACGGGATCTGCCGGAGCTTGGAGATTGGGAGCGATCCATCGAGAAGTCGCTTGAGCTGTTTCAACAGGAGGTACTCGAGAAGATTGTTCTGGCGCGGAAAGCCACTTTTGAATTTGCTGAGACGCTGTGCCCGGTCGCCCTCAGCGAGCGTCTGGCAGCGGCGACTCACGCGTGCTATCAGTTTTGTTTCCAATTCGACGGACGCAACGCGTTTTTGGGGGCGACGCCGGAATGTCTCTTCAAACGAAATGGAAGAGAATTGACGAGTGAAGTCGTTGCGGGGACGCGTCGCCGAGACGTTGATGTTCAAGTAGACCGCCGACTGGCCGAGGAACTGTTGGCGAGTACGAAGGACCAGCTTGAGCATGACATCGTCAGGAAAAGCATCCGTCAGCGGTTGCACGCACACGTCGAGAGCTTGCAGGTCGACTCGCAGGCCTCGATCCTGAAATTGGCGAAAAAGCAACATTTATTCTCCCGGGTGTCTGGTCGACTTCGGGCAAATGTCAACGATGGTTGTCTCATCGAGCGATTGCATCCAACTCCCGCGGTTGGTGGCTATCCCACTGAGAACGCTCTGGCGGAAATCGATCGTTTGGAGCCTTTCGATCGCGGGTGGTACGCGGGGCCGGTTGGCTACATTGGCTCCAACGACGCCGAGTTTGCGGTTGCGATCCGATCTGGCTTGGTTGGAGGCCGGCAGCTTTCGCTGTATTCGGGTGCTGGAATTGTCCCTGGTTCGACTGCCCAGCTTGAATGGGAGGAGATCGAACATAAAATCGGAGACTTCCTCGACATCATTCAGCATGCGGGATAGGAACCAGTCCGCAGCCACAAGGCGTGATCTCCGGACTACAAACGTCTCCCAGGAGCCAGGCCTGATGAATCAAAAGCCCTCGACGGATCAGCTAAACCACGATTGGGCATCAGCGCTGGTGACCCGCTGCGTTGCTCAGGGAGTTGATCATTTTTTCGTCGCACCCGGCTCTCGTTGTACCCCGTTGACCGTTGCGATTTCGGAGTGTGCTGAGGCAAAGGTGATCCAGCATTTCGACGAGCGAGCTCTGGCTTTTGCTTGCCTCGGTTTTGGGCGTGGTCGGAATTCAGCCGCTGCCTTCGTCTGCACATCCGGCACGGCTGTCGCGAACGCCCTGCCAGCGGTTGTCGAGGCCTCGATGGATGGCGTTCCTTTATTGCTACTAACCGCAGACCGACCTCCTGAATTGCGTGAAACGGGTGCGAATCAATCCATTGATCAGCAGAAGATATTTGGCGAGTACGTCAGGTGGTATTTTGATCTCCCCTGCCCCACTAACTCGATTCCACTCCGGTCGCTCGCAGCCACTGTCGACTATGCAATCGACCGATCGAGATCAGGCCCGGTGCATCTCAATTGCATGTATCGCGAACCATTCGGTGTTGGAGCCGATTCCTCGCGGGTGATTGAACGGTTGTCGCTTCCAAATCTGCCAGCTCCATTGGAGATGCGTGTTGATCTGGAACTGGCTGGAGGAGACACCCTCGTTATCGCAGGGAGATGTCGAGAGTCGGAGGCATTAGCTGCGCGGCGCGTCTCTGCGCGGCTGGGTTGTCCTTTTTTAGGAGACGTAACCAGTGGTCTGAATGGACTCGCTTTCGATCTGCAACTCCTCAGAGCCGATCATTGCGTTCCGCAAACCGTGATTCATTTTGGAGGTCGCATCACCTCGAAACGTTGGTGGCAATTCATTGATTCCAATCCACCCCAGCATTATGTTCATGTTAGCTCGGATGGTATGCGTGTGGATCCGGTTCATCGAGTTACCCAAAGGTATACAGGGTCGATTGAATCGTTTTGTGACGGAATCAGGCTGGAAAATTCGAGCGGGGCTGCGTTTGAAAGAAGTTGGGAGGCCCATTCGTCCACTGCACTTGAAATCGCCGACCGGGTCTTGGATGAAAACGGTCTGTCTGAACCGTATGTGGCCCGCCAAATCGCTCGGCAAATCCCGCCGAAGCACGCTCTGTTTCTGGGGAACAGCATGCCGATCCGTGACATGGACATGTTTGGACGGTGGGATGCCGAACGTGCCTTATCCGTTGGAGCCAACCGCGGTGCGAGCGGTATTGACGGCATCATGGCGTCTGCGGTCGGCTTCGGAATCGGCCTTGATAATCCGGTCACGCTGTTGTTAGGTGATTTGTCCGCACTTCACGATCTCAACTCTTTGGCGATGGTTGCGAAGGCCGCGCCCCCGGTCGTTGTCGTGATCATCAATAACGACGGAGGAGGAATCTTTCATTTCTTGCCCGTCGTCAACGAAACGCCTGAATTCGAAGAATTTTTTGGGACGCCGCACGGATTTGGATTTGAGCATGCGGGAGCGATGTTCGGTATCAAATACTCAAAAGCAAAAACATGCGAGGAGTTTCAGGATCAGTATCGAATCGCCACTCGCGGTCATTGCTCGGCAATCATTGAGGTCATGACTGAGCGGCAAAGCAACATCCGATTGCACCGCACGATCGAAAAATTGTTGCGGGACGTCGTCCAATGAACTCGCTTGTGTTGATTCACGGTTTCCTCGGATCGCCTGCCGACTGGGGGGAGGTGCAAAGTTCTTTGTCGTGCGTTTCGGATTCGATCACGATTCCATCTGCCAACTGCTGGCAATCCGGGATCGAGGCGATTTGTCGGGATTTACCTCCGGATTGTGTGATCGTTGGATACAGCATGGGCGCTCGCGTCGCACTTGGCTGCGCGCTCGCGGATTCTGAGCGGAAGATTCGTGCTGCCGTCTTCGTTTCCGGAAATCCTGGATTAGCAGGGAAGTTTCGAGAAAATCGCTGGCAGAAAGATTTGGAAGTATGTGAGATGTTGGCACGTGGCCCGATTGATGAGTTTTTGCGGCGGTGGTACCGGCAAACCGTTTTTCAGCCACGAAATGCAGCGGAAATCAATTCGCTTGTTGCTCAAAAGGTGAATTTGGATCGCCAACGCCAAATCGAGCTAATGCGAACCTATTCGGTGGCCAAGCAGCCAAACTATTGGGCTGGGCTTTCTGAGCTAAAAATCCCCGTAGCTGTGGTTGCCGGCGAGCTTGATGACAAATACGTTGACATCAGTCGGCAGATGGTTGAACGAATCCCCAAGGCTGAGTTGCATCTTGCCGCGAATTGCGGACACATCGTGCATCGAGAACGACCTATGTGGTTCGTTTCGATGTTGGAACAATTTGTCACCCGTTTACCAGAGGAGAGTTGACCGGATGAGTGGAATTGCCTGGGAGACCATCAAGGAATTCACCGATATTCGTTATGAGCGTTTTGATGGGATCGCAAAAATTACGATCAATCGACCGGAAGTACGAAATGCCTTTCGGCCATTAACGGTGAACGAAATGCGAACGGCACTTCAGGATGCGCGACAGGACGCATCGGTCGGTGTGATTATTCTAACGGGTGAAGGTGAGAAAGCTTTTTGTTCTGGCGGAGATCAGAAAATACGCGGGGAAGCAGGTTACAAGGACGAGTCTGGTACCGAACATCTAAACGTTCTTGATTTCCAACGAGAAATTCGTAGCTGTCCCAAACCTGTGATTGCCATGGTGGCCGGCTATTCGATTGGTGGTGGCCATGTTCTCCACGTGGTGTGTGATTTGACGATTGCCGCCGACAACGCGATTTTCGGTCAGACCGGACCCAAAGTTGGCAGCTTTGACGGTGGATATGGGGCCAGTTACTTATCGCGAATTGTCGGTCAAAAAAAGGCACGCGAGATTTGGTTTCTTTGTCGGCAATACAACGCCCAGCAGGCGCTCGACATGGGATTGGTCAACACTGTGGTGCCGTATGCTGAACTCGAGAAGGAAACGGTTAGCTGGTGTCGCGAGATTCTCTCAAAATCGCCCGTAGCATTGCGTTGCTTAAAGGCGAGTTTGAACGCGGACTGTGATGGCCAAGCGGGTTTGCAGGAGTTAGCCGGCAACGCGACCATGTTGTTTTACATGACGGAAGAGGGGCAAGAGGGACGCAATGCATTCGTAGAAAAGCGACCTCCTAATTTTTCGCAGTATCCGAAACGCGGCTAGTCGGTCCCCCGCAAGGAAGGTAGGTTCCTGATGTTTCGTGTCTGGTTGCAAGCGGCGCGTCCCAAGACATTGCTGGCGAGTGTTTGTCCGGTAATGATTGGAGTCGCGCTGGCCTACCGTGATCACCTGTTTCATCTGCCGTCGGCTGTTGCGGCCTTAGTGGGTGCTTTATCGATCCAGATTGGTACAAACTTCTGCAATGATTATTGTGACTTCATGCAGGGGGCAGATACTGAGGATCGAAAAGGGCCGACGCGGGCGGTGCAAGCCGGTTTGGCGACGCCACGACAAATGTTGGTCGCGACGGTGCTCTCTTTCTTGATCACCGTCTTGATCTGCATTTACTTGGTTTATCGAGCAGGCTGGCCATTCGCTGTGATCGGAGGTCTCAGTATTCTGTTTGGCGTGCTTTACACGGCCAGCCGATATTCGTTGGCCTATTTGGGACTTGGGGACCTGTTCGTGCTGGTTTTCTTTGGTCCCGTGGCAGTGGCTGGAACCTACTACGTGCAATCGCTCCAATTCGCACCGTCAACCGTGATTGCTGGCCTTGCCCCGGGATTCATCTCAGTGGCTATATTGGTGGTCAATAACTTGCGCGACGTTGACGAGGACCGTTCTGCAAACAAGCGAACACTTGCCGTGCGATTTGGCCTGACCTTTGCTCGAGTTGAGTACCTGATCTGCATTTTGGCAGCTGCTGCGGTTCCCGTTGGTTTGTGGCAACTTGGCGATTTACCGGTTGGTGTCTTGATCGCTTCCCTCATGCTTGCCCCCGGTGTGGGGATGGCTCGCCGTCTTGGTGACCTGCAGGGCTCGAAGCTCAATCCGTTCTTAGGAAGAACAGCGGCGCTTTTGCTCGGCTACACCTTGATCTTTTGCTTAGGATGTGTGTTTGTGTGGTAGGGTTCCGATTTTATCGTTATTGCATACCGCTTGCCAAACCTTTGCGGCTGCACGGAGAAGACGTGACAACGCGCGCCGGGATTCTGGTGCACTCGGAAGTCACGAATGGCTGGGGTGACGCCTCACCCTTGCCCGGTTTTAGTGTTGAAACGTTTGACGATGTGTTGAAGGCCCTTCCGGGCTCTGAGCTGGAATTTCCGCCCAGCCTTCGCTTTGCTATCGATAGCGCAAACAACCAGCCAATAATAGAAACGGATCGGGTGGTGCCCGTCAATGCGTTGTTGATGGGTGATTGGGACAGCGTGCTCAGCCAGGCAGAGGCTGCTGCACAAGCCGACTATCGATCCGTGAAGCTGAAAGTTGGGCGACAATCTGAATTGATCTCTGACATTGAACTCGTCAAAACAGTCGATCGGATTCTGCGACCAGACCAAACACTGCGGTTAGATGCGAATCGTGCCTGGCGGCTTGAACAGGCTGTGGAATTCGCCAATGCAGTTCGCGATCTAAATATCGAGTACATCGAAGAACCTACCGAGTTCAGCAACGATTTGGAAAGTTTTTTCGCTGCGACGGAAATGCCATACGCGTTGGACGAAACACTTCTGGAACAGCGTGACCTGCTGCGTTACGAGAATGCTGCGGCACTGATTGTCAAACCCACCTTGCTTGGAGGCGTTAAGATGATTCGTTCGTTGCTGAATTGGGGCCTGCCTCTCACTTTTAGTTCATGTTTTGAAAGTGGGGTGGGTATTCTCAATGTGGCCCGCTGGGCCGCCGACTACGCTCCCCATACGCCTGCCGGATTGGATACCTATCACTGGTTGCAAAATGATTTGCTCGCAGATTCGTTGGACATGTCAGGCGGGCAATTGTCGCTCACTGCTACGAAGGTCGACCTCAACAGAATTGAGGAAGTGGTCCTGTGACGCGTCTTCCCTGCCCTGTCAGCCTTGCGGCCCGTCGATTTACTACTCGAATCGCCGTTCAGACGTCCACGGGTGGAAAGTCGTTCCTTGAACTCGATCGGGATGTCACGCTGGCACGTCAGCAATTTGTCGAATTGGGGATCACTGCCGGTGAACGTGTCGTGATCCAAGCCGAAAATTCTTATCGGTTGATATGTGCCGTTTGGGCCTTGTTCCGAATACGGGCGGTCACCTGTCTGATCAATCCACGTTGGCCGGAACTTGCCGTCGAAAATGCAACCAAATCTGTCGATGCAAAATTCGTTTTTTCGGAATTGAAAACCCCGACCTCCGATTTGTCGACGCCAGACGCAGCGATGATTGGAAATGAGGAACTGAGTCGTGCCACGGTGGACGATCGGGTGTTTGCCACGATTGTGTTTAGCTCTGGCAGCACGGGAAGTCCGAAGGCGATCGTCCACGATCTGAAGGCCCATTTGGCGAATGCCGAGGGAGCCAATGAAAATCTTCCCTTAGTGCCCGGGAATCGATGGCTTTTATCGTTACCTCTTTGTCACGTTGCCGGCTACGGAATCTTGTTTCGTTGCATCGTAGCTGGTGCGACGGTGATCTTGGCCCGACCGAATCGCCGATTGTCACAATTGTTGACAGACGATCGAATAAGTCACGTGAGCGTCGTACCAGCACAGTTTCGACAACTGGATACGAGCCTCGTTATGCCCGCAGCGTCGCTGCGGGCAGTTCTGCTAGGGGGAAACGCTTGGTCTTCCCGGCAGGTGTTGGCTGCTGTCGAACGAGGTTGGCCGATCTACACCACATACGGGTTGTCGGAAATGGCATCTCAGGTCACCACGAGTCCCGATCCAGTTTGTAGAGAAACGGTGGGGAAAGCAGGGACGCTTCTGTCGCGACGGCAATTAAAGATTGCGGACGACAACGAAATCTTAGTTCGTGGTGAGAGCTTGTTCCGAGGTTATTTGGTAAATCATTCGGTCAATCTACCGGTTGACTCGGAAGGCTGGTTTCGCACGGGAGACCGAGGGGAAGTCGATGGGGCCGGCTGTTTGAAGGTGCTTGGTCGGAAAGATCTAATGTTCATTTCGGGTGGGGAGAATATTTACCCGGAAGAGATTGAATATTGGTTGCAAGAGCTGCCAGATATTCAATCTGCTGTGGTGGTAAGCGTGCCGCATCCGACCTTTGGTTGTCGGCCGATTGCTTTTGTGGCAGCGGAGCAGCAACAACCCGAAGTTTGGCGACGCTTGTTAGAAAAATCGTTGCCGAAATTTAAGGTTCCAGATCAGTTTTACCAGTGGCCGACCGTTTGCCGCCGCGATGCAAAGCCAGATCGGCGCCAGTTAGCTGATCTGGCAGTGGAATTATTTGCTGCTGAGTCCTGAGTTCGAAGGATCAAGGGAATTTTAGGTTCGTCTTGGGTCGTTCGATCTGCTGTTGCAGGTTGGCGAGCTGATCACTGAGCAGGTCAATTTGCCAGTAGACATTGTCGATGAGTGCGAGCACATCTTTGGGGTTGCTCCAGGTGTCGACTCTGAGCTGAGCAAGTTCTGCGACGAGTCTCAGACGCTCTAATTCCAGTTTGCTGTAAAGTAAATTCCGTTGCGGGTTTTCAAGTGCTTGGAGGTAAACTTGTTTGGCCAAAATGGCTCTTTCTTTGGCTTGGAGCAGATGAATGTTGATTGCATCACCTCTCCCTGAACTTTGTTGCAGTGCCTTGAGTTGCAACTCAGCGACCTTCATTTGCAGTCGGCGTCGCTGCACCTCACTTGGCGAAAATGACTTTGCAACTCGTTTGTTGGCGTCTAACACTTGTTGCAGCTCTACTTTTGAAAGCTCCAGGTAGACACGCGCATATTCAACTCGTGCTTCGCTTGGATTTGGCTCTTGCTTGGTCGTTGTCTGTTTTTTTTCAGTGCCTTGCTGTTTCGCTTCCTGAGCGATGCTTGAAACATTCGCGATACCGAAAATCAAAGCCAATGCGACGAGTGTCGTCGATCCTAGTTTCATCGTAGGGTTCTCCAGTTATCCAATCAATCAGTTCATCCGGTCGCTTGACGAACAATCAGGCCAGACGATGATGACTTGCCGCGAAGATACATCCTTTTCGTAGCGTCGGTTTTGAACTCATTTGCAAAAGTCCACTCGTCAATATAGCCCGACGAAGCCGTGTCGCCACAGCCGGTCTGTCGAACAATCGGTCTGTATTGTATCCCATCCACTTTCGAAGCGACTGTAGGCATTATTGGGATGATTCAGCCCACATCGCTCAGTTGCAGCACATTACCGTAGCGTTTTAGAACCATTTTTCTCAGTCGCGAAAAATCTGGATTTTGGAGCCCCGGATCCTCCTTTAGTAGCTTGCGAGCGCGGGATCGGGCCCGTTCCAGCATGGGGGCGTCGCGACGGAGGTCGGCGACCATTAAGGGAGGCAATCCGTGTTGTCGCGTGCCGAACAGTTCGCCGGGACCTCGTAGTCGAAAATCGATCTCGGATAACTCAAAGCCATCGTTTGTTTCGACGAACGCTTGCAGTCTTGCTTGAGCGTCTTCAAGCTTGGGGGCGGCAAACACGCAGACAAAACCCGAGTGTTCTCCTCGGCCGATTCGCCCGCGTAGTTGGTGCAGTTGAGCAAGTCCAAAGCGTTCGCCATGTTCGATTGTCATGAGATTGGCGTTGGGAACGTCGATGCCGACTTCGACGACCGAAGTGGCAACGAGGACTTGTGTTTCGCCTCGCTGAAAGCGTTCCATGGCTGCTTGTTTTTCCGCGGATGACATGCGTCCATGCAGCAGATCCAGTCGGAAGTCAGCTAGGGGACCGTTCGTGAGGTTTTCTAAGGCTGCTTCGGCGCTCGTCGTTTCATCATCGTTGTCGTGAACAAGTGGGGAGATCACAAAGCCCTGTTGGCCTTCTCGCAGCTTGCGTCGATAGAATTCCCACCATCGATCTCGTTGTGATTCGTCGGCAAGGTAGGTGTGCACTGGCTGTCTTCCCGGCGGGCGCCCTCGCAGGACTGAGACCTCCAAGTCACCGAACACAGTCATCGCCATGGTGCGTGGGATAGGAGTTGCGGTCATCACGAGATAATGAGGAGTGAAGCTTTCTTGTCGCAGCATCGCTCTTTGTATCACGCCGAATTTATGTTGTTCGTCGATGATGACGAGTCCTAGTTGTTTATAGTCGAGCTGTTGTTGAATAATGGCTTGAGTGCCGATCAAGATTCCTACACTACCGTCAGCGACAGCGGCTAACGTCTTACGACGGTCAGCGGCCGTGCTGGCTCCCGTTAGTAAACGCATTTCAACTTGACTGTGACTTAGCAAACGGCTGAGCGTTTGGAAGTGTTGTCGAGCAAGGACTTCGGTAGGTGCCATCAAGACGGCTTGATGAGTATGAGCGACCGTCAGCAGCATGGCGTAGGCTGCGACGGCTGTCTTGCCGCTGCCGACGTCTCCCTGTAGGAGTCGATTCATTGGAATGGTACCAGCGAGATCTGTGGTGATTTCGCGAATTGCAGCATCTTGATCCTGGGTGAGTTCAAAGGGAAATAATCGGCGGATTCGTGCGTCGATCTTGGCAGAGATTGTTAGTGCCGGTGCACTTTGAACAGTTGATAATTGTTGTTGTCGCATCGCGAGACCGACTTGCATTACAAGCAATTCTTGAAAAATTAGGCGGTCGCGAGCAGCCGACAATTGGTTTTGGTCTGTTGGTTGATGAACTTCTTGCAGAGCGGTTTGAATAGGGCAGATTTGTTCTGAATCGATAAACGCTTGTGGAAATACCTCGGGGACTTGGTCAAGCACCGATTCGACCACAATTTTTGTGATGCGACGGATTTCGTGCTGCTTGAGCCCCTCGGTGAGCGCATAGATGGGCAGGATTTCGCCAACCGAATCCTCCGGTTGGTCGATGTGCGTGATGCGGGGGTGGGTGAATTCCCATCTCAGTCCTCGGCGTCGGGGAGCTCCTGAAAGCATCAATGATTGCCCAGGGCGAAATTTGTCTCGCATGAAGGGCTGGTTGAACCAGGAGGCTCGAACAACGTTCGTGCCTTGTCGCAACAGAACTCCCAGCATGGTTTTTCCCGATCGGGTGACACGCTGTTCGATCTCGACGACTTCGACCAAGAGGCTGGCCGGTTCATTTTCACGCAGTTGCTCGACAGTGAGACGTTGAGAAAGGTCGAGGTAATCGCGTGGGAAAAAAAAGAGTAAATCCTGGGCGGTTCGCAAACCTAGCCGCTCAAGCTGCTGGGCACGGTCAGGTCCAACGCCCTTTAGAAATTGAGCCGGAGTGGCGAGCGTCCAATTTGCCGAATTCGAATCCATCAGCGAATTCTAGCCTGAGAGGATAGCGATCGAAAACCCGCTTGAAACCGTTTCTCTGTTTTGATTCGAAGTCTGACCGAGGACCGTTAGCGATATTGTTGGTAGGCTGCGACGGCCAATTCGTCGCAACGATCGTTTTCTGGATGGCCACTGTGCCCCGCCACTCGGGTGTAGGTGAGCTGATGTTGACTCAATAGTTCATCGAGTTGACGCCACAAATCCTCGTTTTTTACCGGTTTCAGTTGGCCCTTTTCTTTTCGTTTCCAGCCGTTGGACTTCCACTTTGGCATCCATTCCGTCATGCCTTTACCCACGTAGACGCTGTCTGTGAACAATTCAATGCTGCAGGGGCGCTTGAGCGCTTCCAGGCCCCGCACGACCGCAGTCAGCTCCATCCGATTATTCGTTGTTTCAGATTCACCCTCGGAAGCTTCCATCTCCTTGCCCGTTGCCAGATGCCGAAGAATGTATGCCCAACCCCCTGGGCCTGGATTTCCGCTACAGGCGCCGTCGGTAAAAAGATGAACTTGAGCCGACATGCAAAATTCCTTTTTTGATTCCCAAGGTAACGATCAGGATCCACTATCCGTGCGAAGTGGCATCCCGATCTATCACTGTGTCTGTCCAAAGGGCCGTGTCTGAAGTGAATCACTGTGTCTGAAGTGAATGGAGGCTTAGCCATTGGGTGAAGATGGCAAGACGGATTCTCCGCTCGTGTTGGGTGGATCCGACAAAGTGGGTTCGGTTGTCGTGGATTCAGCCAACCCAGAGTTTGTTCCCCGCATCGCGTTTGCTCGCTGAGTCTTGGTGGCTTCTTCAAGTCTGGCGGCCAACGTCGATTCCATCCGTGGAGATGCCTTGCGATGCCAAGGCAGACGAGCTGTAAACTTGCTGCCTTTACCCAACTCGCTTTCAAAGCTAACCTCGCCACCGAGCAAACGGCATAATTCTTTCACGATCGAAAGTCCCAGGCCGGTGCCCGAGAATTGTCGTGTCAGATTGTCGCCTCCCAGGATGGTTGAACCTTGGCGGAATTTTTCGAAGATTATTTTTCGATCATCTTCACTGATGCCGACACCCGTATCCTCGACCGTGAGGACGAGAAAACCTTCGTGGTCCCGATCGGCGGTCACGGAAATTCGTCCACCTTCAGGCGTGAATTTGATTGCATTGGACAGCAGGTTGGTGAGAATCTGCTGGACCTTACTTTGGTCTTGGTGCATCGCGGGCAGGTTCGATTGCACATTCACCGTGAGGTCAATGTTTTTTTCTTCTGACAACGCCCGCACCAGGTCGCACTGTGCTTTGACGACAGGGCCGATGGAAAAGTCGGTTAATCGAACGTCCATCTTGCCATTTTCCATCTTGGCCAGATCCAAAATGTCGTTGATCATTTCGAGCAAGATTCGTCCGGAAGTCCCGATGTTGTTGACGTAACGTTTTTGTTTGCCATTTAGCGCGTCGATGCCGGCGAGTACGTCTGAAAAGCCGATGATGCTATTTAGTGGCGTACGCAGTTCGTGGCTCATGTTGGCGAGAAAATCACTCTTCAACCGATTCATCTCATGCAGTTGCATGTTAGCTTGCGCCAGTTGATCCAGTTTTCCGTCGAGATCCACGTTCACGTTGCGGAGAGCTTCTTGAGTGTCCACGAGGTGACGCAACATACGATTGAAGGATGCAGCCAAATCTTCGAATTCATCGTTGGTTTGGATGTCGGCTCTTAGGTTCGTATTGCCGCGGCTGATTTCATCGCTCACATCTCGTAAGTGATTGAGCGGTTTGACAACAACATAACGAACGACCAGATAGAGGATGATGACTGAGAGGAAGACTGTGATAATTGCTGTCGCCAGAAGGATCGCCCGACTGCGGATCACAGCCGTTTGCGTCTCACCACTTGGGATCGTCACTTTGACAACACGTAACGGTCCGCGCAGTTCTTCATGCGGTTGCTGTTCTGCGGTTTGAAAGACTCCTCCGTTCATCTTGTGGCAAGTGACGCAAGTCTCACGCCAATAAACAGGCTGGAAGTAATAGTAGTTGTCGCGACGTGCCTCCAAATGAGAAACTGGAACTAAACGTTCCGCCGGTTCGCTTTCGTTCTCTGCCGTGGTTGCCGGGTCAATCTCGGCGGCAGGCGTTTCGGTCGATTGCGACGGGTTACTATTGGGAACCGGCTGAACCTCTCCCGCTGTGGCTGATTGGTTTGGAATCGGCCGTTTTCGCACTTGCTCTTCTTGTTCACGTTGGAGCTTCTGCATAATCGACCGTTCCTTCTTGGTCGGTATGCGCGTCTGGTCCATCGCTTTGTCGATATTGCCAACTGGATCGAGTAAGAGGATTTCCCAAACGTAGTTCTGCGTCGTGAGGTCGCGATCGATCGCTTCGACCCAACGTTTCCAACTCTCGTGGCTCGACGGATCGGTGGTCTCACCCAGTGGATCAATATGTTCAAAGTGATAACGGAGTACGCTGAGGTCGACGAAGTCACGACCCGTTTGATGAGTCTTTTCTTTGACCAAGTGCTCCGCGATTCGTTCGGCGTACCAGAACGCGCCCGTAATGAGCAAGAACAGGCAAGCTCCAAACAGGACCAAGCACTTGCGCTCTAAATTGGTCTCGCCAAGGACGCGTTTGAACGAACGATACGACATAATTGGGATCGTTGCCTTCGTTGCTATTCGAAAGGATTAGCCGGTAAATTCGCCACAACGACTTTGAACCCGACGCAGACGCGGTGGGCTACAGGACGATCGCAAAAACTTGGCGACGAATTCGCGATGCGGGAGATGTTTTACCTAGCATCTGTATTTTACGGAGCTTGATGATTCGAAGCCAGACCGATTCAAGCTCTCTACATCATGTCCACCGGATCGACGTCAATGATCCATTGCACGTCATCAGGCGCATGAACGGCGGTTTGGGCGGCACGCAACGCCTCTTTTAGCGGGGTAATTGAGGTAATTTGCAGGAGCATGTGGAAGCGGTATTTTCCTCGTAACTTTTCAATGGGCGCCGGTGCCGGACCGAGTAAGCGAAATTGGTCGTCATCGGCCAGTCGTATTCGGAGCAGATCGGCGATGCTTTCCATCACTTGTTCGGTTTGGGTTTCGCTAGTCCCTCGGGCAATGACGCGAATCATACGGCCGAACGGTGGATAATTGAATTGTTCTCGAATCGGTAATTCGTAATCGGCGAACCGATGGTAGTCATGGCGTTCCGCAGAGCGGATCGCGATGTGCTCGGGGTTGGAAGTCTGGACGTAAACGCGCCCCCCCTTCGGCCCGCGACCTGTCCGGCCTGCCACCTGAGTAACCAATTGAAAGGTTCGCTCAGCGGCCCGGAAATCAGGCAGGTGTAGCGCTGTATCGGCGTTGATGACACCCACAACGGTCACATTCGGAAAGTCGAGCCCTTTGGCAATCATTTGGGTTCCCACCAGAATTTGAACCTCACCTCGACGAAAACGAGACAGTGACTCCTCGTGACTGCCTGGCTGTCGCATGGTGTCCGAGTCCATTCTTAAGCAGGATGCGTTCGGAAAGCGGGATCGTACTTCTGCCTCCAATCTTTGTGTTCCCTGGCCGGAATAGCGGATGCCTTCGAATTTGCATTCCGGACAGACCGGCGGGGCCGGTATTTGGTAATCACAATAGTGACAAACTGCGATTTCACCTTGGCGGTGGTGGGTCAACGCCAATTCGCAATGTGGACAGCGGACAACTTCACCGCAGGCCGGGCATTGGATGTGAGTTGAGAAACCGCGGCGATTGAGTAGTAAGATGACCTGCTCGGTTTTCGATAGAGCTTGTTTCATCGCCTGTTGCAGTTGCCGACTGATCGCACCTCGATGTTGTCGGCTCTGAAAACAATTGCGTAGGTCAATGGTGACGACATCAGGCAACGGTAAATTCAGAACTCGTCGCGGCAATGAAATGAGTCGTGAACTGCTGGTTTTTGCACGCTGCCAGCTTTCGAGCGAGGGTGTTGCGGAACCGAGAATCAACGGAATGTTTTCCATCTGAGCTCGCTGGTTGGCCACATCACGAGCATGGTATCGCGGTAAGGAATCCTGCTTGAATGAACTATCATGCTCCTCGTCAATCACGATTAGTCCCAGTTGCGGTGTAGGCGCAAACACGGCACTGCGCGCGCCCACAACCACGTTCACTTCACCGGAGGCAATTCGTTTCCAATGCCAGTTTCGTTCTCTGTCGGTGAGATGGCTGTGCAGCACGGCGACTTTGGGAAATCGGGAGCGAAACCGCCGTTGGGTTTGTGGTGTGAGACTGATCTCGGGCACGAGAACAATTGCCTGACGACCGTAGGTCACTACTTCCTCAATCGATTGAATGTAAACTTCGGTCTTGCCGCTGCCCGTAACGCCGTGCAGCAGAATCGTTTCGTGCTGTCCGGATTGCACTGCCGAGATAATTGCCCCTATAGCCGACTGTTGATCAGGATTTAGATTGAGCTCCGTATGGTGTTCGGGCGAGGCAACGGACACATCAATGTCTTCTACTCGTGATACTTTTGAATCAACCAGACCTTTTTTGATCAAACCCTTCAAGGGCGAATCTGTACATTCGATTGCAGACTTGATCTGTTGTGCGGTGAGCGGAGTTTGTGAGCTTGCCAAGTGTTTGAGGATTGCCGCTTGTTTCGAAGGCAGTTTGAGTTGAGTGAGTCGAGCGGCGATATGAGTCGGAACCGAATAGAATGTGCGCTCTCGCGTGCCGGCTTGGTACCGAATGGCGGCGGGCAAGACGCCTTCCAGAGCTTTACCCCAGGTCGTGAGATAATGGTCCGCCATCCACCGGGTCAACCGCAGCATGGCGGGGGATGCCAAAGGAGTCTCATCCAACACAGCCGAAATTGATTTGAGACGCCGTTGGACACTGCTTTGTGTTGTGACGTCGACGCAGTAGCCGACGACAGAACGATTGCCACGACCTAAGGGGACTCGCACTCGCTTGCCTACCACAACATCATCTTGTAACTCGTCGGGGACAAGGTACGAGTAGGCATCTGCGACTCCCTCGGCAAAGACGACCGATGCGATGCGGCGCTCCGACTCGTCGTCTAATTGCCAAGGGTCGACCTCGACCTCGAACAGTTCTTTTTGTTCATCGAACATAGAAAATCAATTTCGCTGTCGCCAGTTTCTGATTTTGCAGCACACGAGTGCCATTATGGCAGCCCGTTATTCACCCGGGAGGTCGAATCGAATAGGATCTGGCAGGCTCGTGTGAAAATCCTGCAGGGCTCAGCCCGGGCTCATTGTGTACGCGGTTGTCTGTTTTTTGAAGGACGCACTCTTATGAGATTGGGTATTCTTGGCGGTTCATTTGACCCGGTTCACTACGCGCACCTGCTGATGGCCGAAATCTGTCGGGAGGCCTGTCAGCTCGATCAAGTCTGGTTTTTGCCCGCTGCAGTCGCACCCCACAAGCAGAATCACCAAGTTTCCGACGCCCTTCACCGAGTTGAAATGTTGAAATTGGCGATTGGTGGGCACTCGTCATTTCGAGTTTCCGATCTTGAGCTCAAGCGAGGTGGAGTAAGCTACACCGTGGAAACGTTACGGCACATCCGGTCGCAACAACCGGACGACAACTTATTTTTCATAATGGGAGCCGATTCTCTGCGAGATTTTCCAACTTGGCGACAACCCGAGAAGATTTGCGAATTGGCAATGCCTCTCATTGTTGCTCGGCCAGACTGGCCCAACCCGGATTATCGTGCCCTGGCCGCACTCGTTGGCCCGGAGCGTGCAGAGCAAATTCAACGGTCAGCCGTGACCATACCCTTAATGCAGCTCAGTAGTACGGAGATTCGACAGCGTGTCAGCCAGCAGCAAAGTATCCGCTTTCGGTTGCCTCGCGCCGTGGAAAAATATATCGAAGCTAACCGACTTTACCGTGGCTAGCAACGCAATGAATTCGTTCAGGCACTGCGTCGCAAGCCAAAATATTCCCGCAGAGGTTCTTGAACTTCCACGTGGAAAAGTTGTGGATCGGAGACCAGCGCGTTGATAACCTGGTCGAGTTGCTCCATTGGATTTAACGCCAAATCGACAAAAAGCCATTTTTGGCCGGCAATCTCGCAACTGCCACTCGCGGCTCCGCCCAGCCATTCGTGCCGAATTCCATAGCCCATTCTTTGGGCAAGATCCAAAACGCCGTCCAATAGTTCGACCGTATGCATGCGGTTCCTCTTCCATCCTTGGGCTTTCTTCGCTGCGAATTGCGGACGAATTATAGGCTGATCTCTTTCAGTAGCCCAGGTGAATTCGACGATACCCAACTAAGGCACCGCTAAGTCAGCGCCGGCCAACGCTCTCTGTTTGGCGAGTCCGATCATGCTTCGCGGCATCTAGTGCGGCTCAGCTAAAGTGGGGTGTTTTGGGGGACAGCGTCAACATCGTTCAAAACCAGGCAGTCGAAATACCATGAATGAATCCGAACTGATTCGGCAGCTACGACGCGAAAATGAACAGCTTCGTGAGCAGCTGTTAGCAACCCAAAAACTTAGCTCTCTGGGAGAATTGCTCAGCACCACGACCCATGAATTCAACAATGTGTTGATGACCATCATCAACTACGCCAAGATCGGCTTGCGTCACACGGATCGGGAAACGCGAGACAAATCATTGCAGAAAATTCTGGCAGCGGGAGAGCGCGCCTCGCGGATTACCAACAGCGTACTCGGAATGGCACGTAATCGGGCCAATCGATTCGAGGCTACCAGTTTGCAGAAGCTTATCGACGAAACACTGATCCTGCTCGAAAGGGAAATGAGCAAATATCGGATTTCGATCGATCGTGAGTTTGCCGCGGTACCCGATGTCTTCGCCAACGGAAATCAAATCCAGCAAGTCATCTTGAATCTGATGATCAACGCTCGACAGGCCATGCCCGATGGGGGAACCTTACTACTCGGTTTGTCCCATGACCAAAATCTTGGAATGGTGGATCTGATGGTTCGAGATACCGGGTCCGGTATTCCTCGTGAAAAGCTGCCGCGAATTTTTGATTCGTTCTTTACCACGAAAAATGGACCCGACGAGAGCGGCAAGGGGGGAACCGGATTGGGGCTCGCTGCCTGTCGAAATATCATCGACGCCCATCAAGGACGAATCCGAGTTGAGAGCACGGTGGGAAGAGGAACTGCCTTTACCATCAAGTTACCCGTTTTCCAGCCTGCGGAGTCGGGTCCGGTGTTGTCGCCAGGCCTTCATCGCCCGGAGCAATCGGTGTAGAAGCGGAGCAATCTTTGCCAATCCGCTCGAGCGAACGGCTTACTCTTCCGATACGCGCCGCCCTGGGCGGCCGGCTCGTTTCTTTAACTTCATGTACTGTGGTGGTGGTACGACGTTGTACATCCTCGCGTAGAGATCGCGTAAGATTTTCTGTTCCAACGCGATATCCCGTCCCTGTGGAATCCAGCCCAGCGTCATTTGACCACCGATTCGTTTATCGCTGGGTCTGACCAACGATCCGTCGTATCTTTGAATCACACCACCCACGACAGCTGCCTCGGGGCGAGCGAGGTCTTCAAGTTCCTTCCGCACGATAATCTGGACACCGTATCCGGCGGAGGATGGAGAGACTCGGATTTCTGCTTGACGACGCATCGATTGAAATGTGCTTTCCCAGGTCTGAAAACCGGGTGTGCGATCTTTTCGCCAGATTTCAAGCACGGTTGGGGCTGTTTCTGGCCGAGTTGCGATGTGACCTTCGGTCCTCACATTGCCGATCACTCGCACGCGCTCTTCATGGCTGATATCGAAATAATCGTCGATCGTATCGACAATCTGATTCCAGGCAAAATCCTGGTCGCTGACGGGGATCTCAAGAGGATTGGGCAGTTGGGCCTGAGGACCCGAATTAAATATGCGGCATCCGCAAAAACTCATAGCGAACAGGCAAATCGTCACCGGCGTGAGAAAGTTGCGTATCTGAATGATGGGCTGCGTTTTATTCATGCCAGTCCGATTACAGGAAAAACCACTATTCTGCTTGGCGCGGAGTGTCCTGGAAACAGGCATCAGCTGCAAGGCCAGTCATCCTGCGGAAGAAATGCATGGGCGATGCGTCGAATTCGTGAGTCAGAAAATCAACTCGAGCGGTGCTTCTGCTGGCGGTGCTTTCAGTCCCGGCGGGCTACAGGTGATCCGATTGCCGGTCAACGAGAGTTACTTGAGTTACGTGAAGCCTCGGACTTTCCACTGTCGTATGAAGTTTCCGACGCCGTACGAAAGGGACCCGAAAGAATACCTGCGGAGATGCTAAGAAGAGAAGAAAGCGGGAGGTGACGGAAGGGGCCAATTTAATCTTTCGGGCCTCAGTTCTGACGCAATCAAGCTTTCTTGTTGCACGCATCGCGTGGCCCGGGGGCATTCGAGACGTCTTTTGGCGCTCGGACGGACGTGAGTCGTTCGGTCAGCAAGACATGATCTTTGACGGAGTGAATCGGAAGGGCGCGAGAATTGCTCTCTTAGCCGTAAGTTGCATCCATGCCGAGTCGTGTCTTAAGCTCTTCAAATTGCTGCAAATAGTCGTCGCTCGATGAATGGACATGTTCGGCTTCTGTGATGAACTTCATCTCATTCTGGCAGTCAATCCCGTAAGAATTTAGAATCTTTTCGTAGGGATCTAGTTTTTCACCGTAAACGATTAGCAATTTGTGTTCGTCGAATTGGATTTCTTGGGGGATGCTGGGATTGAGCACCGCGAGTCCGGTGCAGCCATCGTTTGTGAGCAGATCTTCAAAATCCCAGAGTGTGCTGAGCAGCACGGGCATATCCATGTGTTCGCGATAGAGATCGACATGGCCGGTGCCGTTACGCGTGTGGCTCGTCTCCAAGACAACGTCCACGACACTCCCTAATGGTTCGAGCAATTCGATAAAGAGTTCAAACAGATTTTCGTGGCTTGCCGACGCCATGATCACGGGCAGCTTGGTGTTTGAGTCTTGATCCTCGTAGGCGTCGTGTCGATAACCCTGACTTGGAATCACCTTCAAGTCGTAGGATGGTCGAATCGCTTCGGTCAAAGTGAAGGAACCGTATTTTCGAACGCCCAGATGCGCCTCTAATTCGTCCTTCGACAGTTGTCCGAAACTGCTCGTGTCGGAGTTCGACGAAACGGTTTGGTCTTCCTCTTGGAAGACGTTTTGAAAGAAGTTCTTCAGAAAGCCCATCAGTGAACCTCAAATAGCTGTCGTGCGAACGGTGTGCGGGCAAGGGAATAAATTATGAATATTCAAACCTAGTTCAAACTCATCCGTCGCGACGTCAGCGAGTCGTTCGCCATCACTGGCTTGGAAGAACCGCAACGAAATAATCCTTACAAGTCGCGGAATCAACGGGACGTGGCGTCTGGCAGGGTAACGGGAATGCGGAGCTTGACTTAGGACGAGTCCTAGAAGTCTAGCACTCGTCGTGTGCTGAAGGCTGGAACTCGGCCTCGAAAATAAACAATGCTCGGCTCGGCAAGTCCAGGATTCGCGGATCGGGCTGAGTTTGTCAGTTTTGGTTCGGATCAACGGGACGCATCCCGTCGATTCTAGAACTCGGTATACTTCAGGAGAACGACTGTCGAGATGCCTGTCTTCCAGAAGGAGTGAGTGGGAATGTTGGCTTTATGTCAGCTGAAATTGGTTGTGCCCGGCCTGCTTGCAACGATCGGGCTGGTGGCAATGGGAGTCGGTTGTGCTCCGTCAACTGGTGATTCGGAATCGCCAAGCCTCGCACCTGCGATTTTGGAGTCACAAGCTTCGCTGCCCGCACCCGTCGTTACAACCGTTGATATCGATGATGCCGAAACATGGGATCTGATTCGCATATCGGGCCAGCCTATCGGCTACCAGGTGACACGTTGGAAACGAACGGTGGTCCAGGGTGTGGAAGTGCGACAGATTTCGGCAGAGTCCCGGTTGAAGCTGCAGCGATTCGGGCAGGTGACCGAGGAGACCATGTCCATCGTGAGCCGGGACAGCTTGTCAGGGCAACTGCAGTCGTTTGCCACGCGGATTGCGTCGGGAAACAATCCAATCGTAACAACGGGGCTGCTTTTAGAGGGCCAGTTGAATCTGGAAACGGTAGGGGGAAGTCAGGCACAAACCTGGATTCTGCCGGTGCCAAACGGTTGCGGCGGTCTGTTTGCCGTGGAGAGTAATTTGTTGTGCCGGCCGATGCTACCGAGGGAAAGTCGTTCGCTGACTGCCTTTGTGCCCGTCGTAAATGTTGTCTCGACCGTGGAGCTGACGGCCTTGGAAATGGAGCATGTTCAGTTGCTCGGGCAGACCGAGCAATTGTTGCATATTGTCAGCCAGACAAGTCTTGCCTCTGGACAATCGCTGCGAGCTGATTTGTGGTGTGATCGAGCGGGGCAAATCCTCAAAAGCGAAATGGGTGCTCTACAGCAGGAGACGATTCGTGTCCAAAAGCAGATTGCCTTGAGTGAAATCAAAGGGGAGTTCGATTTGGGGAATGCATCGATTGTGAAGATCGATCCTCCCCTGCCCTCGCCTCGTAAGACTGGGCAAGTTCGTTATCTGGCGAAGTTGGAAAATGAAAATCCTGCCGCGATCTTTGCCGAACGTCCTTATCAACGAATTTTTCCGATTGATGAGCGTCGGGCAGCGATTCAGGTCACCGCAGTGCGTCCCTCGACGATGGATTCGCCCGTCGAGGATACGCGACCGCAGGATTCCGATCGGCAGCCTTCCGCTGCCATCCAAAGTCGTGATCCGCTGATCCAAAAGTTAGCCAATCAGGTCGTGCCCGTTGATGATGATCCCTGGACCGTTTCGGTTGCCATTGAAAAATTTGTTTATGACTACGTGACTGAGAAAAACTTTTCGACCGCGTTTGCCACCGCTGCGGAGGTGGCAAAAAATAGGTCTGGGGATTGTACCGAGCATGCGGTTCTGACGGCTGCAATTTGTCGTGCACGCGGCATTTCAGCTCGAATTGCAATTGGACTGGTTTACGTTCCCGCACAATCTGGATTTGCTTTTCACATGTGGAATGAAGTTTGGGTGCAAGATCGATGGCTCCCGATTGACGCGACTTTGGGGCGGGGAGGAATTGCTGCGGATCATCTTGTCTTGACGACAAGCAGTTTTGATGCTCAGCAATCGTTTGCGAGCTTTCTACCTGTGATTCAGACGATCGGCCAACTTACGCTCGTCGTGGAGGAGGTCGAATCAAGTCCATGACGACTGGTCGGAGAAATTGGACGAGATATGATAGGCTCACATGACCTGTATTCGAGACGAGTTGAAAGATAAAGATGAGGTGAATTCGGTGCGCATCTACACCAAAACAGGAGATGAAGGTGAAACAGGTCTTGTTGGAGGCGCGCGGATCGCGAAGGATGACGCGAGAATCGAGGCCTACGGCACGATCGACGAACTCAATGCAGCAATTGGCGTGGTGCGCAGTGTTCGTCCCGTCGCTGATCTGGATCCGCTACTGGCGGCCATTCAAGGTGATCTTTTCAGTCTAGGGGCCGAGTTGGCTTCTCCTGCAGCAGGACCTGCCAAGCATCCAGCTATCACTGATGACCAGATCGGCCAACTTGAGACGAGCATTGACAGCTGGGAGGCCGATTTGCCGCCCTTGCACAATTTTATTCTGCCGGGAGGGAGTCTCTGTGCGGGCCATTTGCATTTGGCGCGGGTTATCTGTCGACGTGCGGAACGACGCGTGGTCACGCTTGCTCGCACCGATTACGTAGCAGCTTCTGTGATCCCTTTTTTGAACCGCTTAAGCGACTTGCTGTTCGTGTTGGCGCGGGCGGAAAATGCCAAACGCGGCGTTGCGGATACGATTTGGAAGTCGGACCGCTAGGGAGTCACTTTCTCGATAGTGAGTCCTTGCAAAGATTTTGCTTGAAAGGGTGCTTTATTCTCAAAACGCGATTGATTACGCTATGGCCTTATTGCGAACTGCAATTAGGCACTGCGGTTTGTACCATTGCCTTCTGGTTCAGCATGGTCGAATTTGGCATCGACGGGCGGCTTGCTGGCGTTTTGTAGTCCCAACGGCGGGGGATTTACTAATGTCGTGGCGACGTCTAATTGTCGTATTTACAGTTCTGATCGGTTTCTCAACAGCATTTTCACACACCGTTTATGGTCAGGAAGAACCAGCGGTATCCACGCAAGATGCGATCGCGACCAGCGTGGACAAAACGACTTCTGTTGCACACACCGCCTTGGAGGCGGCCAACAATGCTTGGATGATGACATCCGCTGCTCTGGTGCTTTTCATGACTGCTCCGGGTCTGGCTATGTTCTACAGTGGTCTCGTTCGGAAGAAGAACGTGCTGAGTGTCATGATGCAGTGTTTGTTCTTAATGGGATTGATGACGGTGATTTGGGCGCTTTGGGGGTATTCGTTGAGTTTTGGAGCGGCGGACGGAGCCAATCCTTACATCGGAAACAGCGAATTCCTCTTCATGAACAATCTGACGATGAAGGATGGCGTTGCGCCGGGTGATGGTTTGCCCGTGCTGACCTTCATGGTTTTCCAGGGCATGTTTTTCATCATCACACCCGCGCTGATTTGTGGAGCGTTCGCTGAACGGATGAAATTCAGCTCCATGGTGGTTTTCATGATTTTATGGGGGACGTTGGTTTATTGTCCTCTCTGTCATTGGGTCTGGGCTGGCGGAATTCTCGCCCACGGTGCCGAGGGAGCTTGGGGTGGCGGTGCATTAGATTTTGCCGGCGGTACGGTGGTACATATCAGTTCCGGTGTTTCCGCATTGGTAATCGCCATTGTGATTGGGCGCCGTTTGGGGTTCGGTACCGAAGACATGCGTCCTCACAATATGACCTACACGGCTTTAGGTGCTGGAATGTTGTGGGTGGGTTGGTTTGGGTTTAACGCGGGTAGCTCGGGTGCTTCGGACGATTTGGCCGCAAACGCGCTCGTTGTGACGCATTTCTCAGCAGCGGCGGGAGCTATTGTTTGGGCGGTTGTCGAATGGATTGCACGTGGAAAACCAAGCATTTTGGGTACCGCTTCGGGTGCGGTCGCCGGCTTGGTTTGTATCACCCCCGCATCGGGTTATGTCCAGCCGATGTCGGCTCTCGCGATAGGTGCTGCCGCTGGAGTCGTTTGTTACTTTGCTTGTGGAGCTTTGAAAAGTGCGATGGGTTATGACGATTCGTTAGATGCCTTCGGAATTCACGGCATTGGAGGCGCGCTGGGTGCGATTTTAACGGGTATATTTGCCACGACGGATGTTAATCCGGGTGGTGCAGACGGCCTGATGTACAATGCGACGGACGGCATGCAATTGTTAATTGGCCAAATTGTCGCCGTAGGAGTTACGGTTGTTTTTGCAGTCGTTATGACGCTAATCCTAATCAAGCTGTTAGACGTCACGATTGGGATACGAATTAGTCAAGAGACAGAGATTCGTGGTTTAGACATCAGCGAACACGGTGAGGAAGGTTACTTGCTCTACTCTTGATGGTGAGGTGATGCGATCTCCTTCAAGGGGGTTGCGAAGCTTGGCATGAAAAGGGTTCCAAAACTGTTCGTTTGATCGACCAGCGTTGTCGCACAGGAGTTTAACGAGATGAAAAAAATCGAAGCAGTCGTTCGACATTTTAAATTAGAAGAAGTAAAGAATGCTTTGTCAGAGCAAGGTGCTCATGGAATGACCATCACCGAAGTACGTGGCTTCGGTCGGCAGAAGGGTCACAAAGAAACCTATCGCGGTACCGAATACACAGTAGATTTTGTACCCAAGGTCAAAATGGAGATTGTTTGTGCCGACAGTCAGGTGCAAGCGACGCTTGACGCGATTATGCGTGCGGCTCAAACGGGGCAAATTGGTGACGGAAAGATTTTCGTTACCAATTTAGAGACAATCGTTCGAATTCGCACCGGGGAAACGGGTGAAGACGCACTGTAAGTGCGTCCTCTCTGCATGAAACTGGCTCCCACGAGTCGCAATCGTGATTCGTGGGAGACTTTTTTGCGCGAACCGGAACCTCAACTTTGTAACAAAGTTGGCAGAGGCGGTGGGCGTGCCGCTGATGGCGGAATCAGGCATGAAAAAGCGAATTCGCGACGATGTTGTCGGCATCCGCAATTGGGTGGACGAGGGCCGTCAAAAGCTCTTTCAGCAGCATCGGAAAGGGTCGCCCGGAATCCAGGTTTGTACGCAGCTCAATGAACTGCTGGATACACTGGTTCTCGAAATCTTTGAAGCTGCACTTGCCTCTTATGACGAGGATCTACAGCAGACGGTTCGATCACGTATCGCGCTCGTCCCGCATGGTGGCTATGGCCGACGTGAAATGGCGCCCTACTCCGATATTGATTTGATGCTCCTGCATACGCAGGGGTCGCTCCAGCTGGTGGCTCCGTTGGCGCGACGTTTGGTGCGTGATTTTTCGGATACGGGGATCGATTTAGGCTTCAGTCTGCGGACGATCGGGCAGGCTTGCCAAATGAGTGCTCGCGATCCCATCATCTTTACTTCACTTGTGGACTCCCGCTTTCTCGGTGGGAGCGTGCGATTTTTTCGCCGCTTCGTTAACGCATTTGACAAGAGCGCGCGACGCAGCACGGCCTCGCGGATCCGGATGGTGGGGGAGGCTCGCCGCGAGGAACGGGCCAAGTATGGTGAAACCGTCTATTTGCTCGAGCCGAATGTCAAACGCTCGCGAGGCGGTCTCCGCGATCTGCAGTTGATGCGCTGGATTGGCTTTATTCGCTATCGACAGGCAGATCCGGCGATCTTAACCCGCGGGGGGCATCTGGATGGGCCTGATTACCGTAGGCTTCGCCGTGCGCAAGATTTCTTGCTCAAATTGCGGAATGAACTCCATTTTCATGCAAAGAGTTCCAAGGATGTGCTCTATCGGGATGAGCAAGTACGAATTGCCGAACTTTTTGGTTATCAGGGCAATGGAAATGTGCTTCCGGTCGAGCAGTTCATGCAGGATTATTTTCAGCACACTTCGGCCATTCGTCAGATCGTCGCTCACTTCACCGATGGTGCTCGTTGGCGTCACCCGTTCTTGCGCAAATTTGTCTCAAATCTGACCAGTCATCACGTGGGAGGGGATTTTCGCGTTGGCCAATTCCATATTTCGGCAACGCAAAAAGGCTTGGGGAAAGTGACTTCTAACCTTGCTGACGTGCTGAGGATTATGGATTTGGCGGGACGATACAATTGTCGCATTGATCACCCAACTTGGCGTGCGATTCGTACCGCCATGATGTCGCGAAACGATATCAAGGTTGATCGGGCTGGGGCCGAGTCTTTTCGTTCGTTGCTCTCGCAGCGGAATCGTCTTGGTCGGCTGTTGCGACGACTTCACGAGTTGCGAGTTCTCGAAAAACTTGTGCCAGGTTTCGCTCATGCGCGTTGCTTGTTGCAATTCAATGAATATCACAAATACACGGTTGACGAGCACTCCTTGCGAGCGGTTGAACAAGCTACCGAATTCGCTCAGGCCAGTGGGACGCTTGGTCGTGCCTACAACAAAATAAAACGGAAATACTTGTTGCACCTGGCCCTGTTGGTTCACGACTTGGGGAAAGGGTTTCCGCGAGACCACAGTGAAGTTGGTGCGGAGCTTGCTGTTGATGTGGCAAAGACATTGTATCTTTCCGAGAAGGATACTGAGACACTCACGTTCTTGGTGCGCCACCATCTGATGTTGTCACACCTTGCGTTTCGTCGCGACACGAGCGATGAATCGATTGTGATCCAACACGCGGCTCAGATTGGCACTCCCTCGCAGTTGCGAATGCTGTTCGTGCTGACTTGTGCTGATTTGGCCGCGGTTGGCCCCGACGTACTCAATGACTGGAAGATTGATGTGTTGGCCAAACTTTATCAACGGATGATGCGTCACTTGAGCGGTGAAACACAATCGCCCGACGCCGATCAGCGACTGGCCGAACAACGGGCTGAACTCGTGACGCAGATCAGCGAAAGAGATGATCCTGATTGGCTGGCGGAACAAATTGAATCGTTGCCCCCCGCTTATTTGGAAGGTCCTTCGTCCCAGTATCTGATCGCAGATTTGGAACAGATGAAGGTCGTGGAACGAGATGCACCGATCGCTTGGGGACGCTATTTGCCGGAGCGGCAGGTTGTTGAGTATTCGATTGGTTTTATCGAAAACTCTCGTAAAGGAAGTTTCCATCGACTGACCGGGGCGCTGTCGGGCAAAGGCATGGAAATTCTGTCGGCGGAAATTCACTCACTTGCGAAGGGTCTCTGTCTTGATCGATTTTATGTCAATGATCAAGACTATCGTGATCAACCGCCGGATTATCGATTCCGCGAGGTTGAAGAGAGATTGGTGAATGCGTTGTCGACACAGCGCCATGAACCGCCCACATTTCGCCAGACCTGGCAGTCGTGTCGGCCTCAGGCACCCGTTACCGACCTGCCGGTTCAAGTTCGGGTTGATAATACAACATCGGATTTCTTTACCATTATCGATGTCTTTGCACACGATCGACCAGGTCTGTTGTATCGGATTGCGAAGACCTTAGCCGATCTTGATTTGTCTGTCGCATTCGCCAGGATTGGAACTTACCTTGATCAAGTTGTGGATGTGTTCTACGTCACCGATTCGGCCGGTAATAAAGTTCAAGGAGATGCAGTGCACGACCGAATCCGGCTGACGCTAACGAAGGCAATTGAGCCGGTGGAGAACGAGTCGCCCAGTTAATTCGATAGGACGAGTCTAGGGTCGGCGTTTTTGACACTTTTCGCAAAAGAAAGTGGAGCGTTGAGCTTGGACAATGCGATCGATCAGATGGGTTTTACAGCGGGGGCACGGTTGGTCGGTCAGATTGTAGACGCGATGGTGATTCTGGTAGCTGCCGGTTTGGTTGAGTGCGTTACGATAAGTGCCATCAGAAAGAGTGGAGCCTTCGTAGTAGATCGCTTCGTTCAAAACCTCTCGCATGGCTGCCTGAATTCTTTTGTATTGGTTCTTCGTAAGCTGATCACATCGCTGCTGGGGGTGGATCTTAGCAACGTGCAATATTTCAGAGGCGTAGAGATTGCCAATCCCTGCAACAGCCTTTTGGTCGAGCAACGCCACTTTGATTTCCCGACGACTTGCCTTCAGACACTCGTACAGGTCACTGGCCGAAATGGACAATGCATCCGGCCCAAGATGACGTGAGCCAAGACGTATTTCGAGCTGTTCATTCGAAATGAGCTGAAGAGTACCCAGTCCGCGGCGATCCCAGAACCAGAGCCATGGTGTTGTTTCGCTTTCAAGCCGGAGACCCAAACGTAAGTGCGTCGAGTTGGGGGGATCTGAGAGCAGAATAAGACCGGTCATCCGCGGTTCAATGATCACGGATTGCTCAGAGGAAAGTCCTAAGACGATCCGTTTCCCGATTCGGTGGATGGTTTCAATTTTGCAGCCAGGCAAGTGCCGTCGCAGCTGGTCGCGAGACGGTTTTACGCTGATCGGCTTCAGGCGGCAGGGAGGAAATTTCACTTTCGCAATTCGGCAGCCAACGACCGAGGAAATGCCCCGTTTCATCGTCTCAACTTCCGGCAATTCGGGCATCACAGCCTACCTAAAATACACGGGTTCACGGAGGGAGGTTAGCAGAGTTCCACGCTCACGATGTTAGGTAATCATAGGGATTCATTGCCGGCTCGCCCAGGCTTGACCCGTGCCACGGACCTGGCGATGGTCAATTGGATGGTGGCTTGCTACGATGGAGGAATGAGCACCAATACCTCAAACCAAGCGACCAGCAATGTCCCCGACGAAAGAGGCCGATTTGGTCAGTTCGGCGGACGCTACGTTCCTGAAACACTGACAAGAGCCTTGGATGAGCTGACAGAAGAATACGAGAAGGCACGCGTTGATCCGCAATTTCAAGCACGGCTCGACGAACTGCTCCACGATTATGTAAGCCGCCCATCACCTTTCTATTTTGCTGAACGCCTGACGGCCGAGTGTGGAGGCGCGCAAATCTGGCTGAAACGTGAAGATGTGAACCACACGGGTGCGCACAAAATTAACAACACCATCGGTCAAGCTCTGTTGACGCTGAGGATGGGTAAGAAACGTGTTATTGCGGAGACCGGGGCTGGTCAACATGGAGTCGCGACCGCGACCGCCTGTGCTCGCTTTGGTTTGCCGTGCGTTGTCTACATGGGCGAAGAGGATATCCGTCGGCAGGCTCCTAATGTTTTTAGTATGCGACTGTTGGGAGCGGATGTGAGATCCGTGACAAGTGGGTCGCGGACCTTACGCGATGCGATCAACGAAGCAATGCGGGATTGGATGAGTAGCGTCGAGACAACGCATTACATCCTCGGATCGGCGGTCGGCCCCCACCCTTTCCCGCGCATTGTTCGAGACTTTCAATCAGTGATTGGACGAGAAGCTCGTCAACAAAGTCTCGACCGTTTAAAACGATTACCCGATGTGGTTGTCGCCTGTGTCGGAGGCGGGAGCAATGCGGCCGGTATGTTCTACCCGTTTGTCGATGACGCAGCGGTTGAACTGCATGGAGTCGAGGCCGGTGGGCTTGGTGGCAAGGCCGGACAGCACGCGTCCCCGCTTACTTACGGTGAACCAGGCGTTTTGCACGGAAGCTACAGCTTTGTGATGCAAGACGAAGACGGGCAGACTTGTGATGTTCACTCGGTATCGGCCGGTTTGGACTATCCGGGAGTAGGGCCTGAGCATAGTTACTGGAAAGCGACAGGCCGAGTCCAGTATGGATCTTGTCAGGATGATGATGCCATGCGTGCATTTGATGTGATGGCCCGAACCGAAGGTATCCTGCCTGCTCTCGAGACGTCTCACGCAATCTCTCATGCTATGAAGGTGGCTCGAGAGCGGTCACCGGACCAGGTAATCGTCGTTTGTCTTTCCGGGCGTGGAGACAAAGATGCCGCCGAAATCGCTCGGATTCGTGGTACTGAGCCCACCGATTGAAACTTGCTTCGTGGCATTCATCATCTAAAGCTCGATTTAAACTCCTCTAAGTCAACAGAAGAATTTCCATGTCGGCTATTGATCAGCTATTTCAGGATCTGCGTTCGCAAAACAAAAAGGCATTTATGCCGTTCGTAACCGCCGGCGACCCCGATTTGGACTTTACCGTCGATGTGGTGCGAATGTTTGCTGAGCAAGGTTGTAGTCTGTGTGAATTGGGAATTCCGTACAGCGATCCCATCGCCGATGGTCCCGTGATTCAAGCGTCCTACACACGAGCACTGGCGGGAGGTGTCAAATTGAAGGATATCTTCAGCCGTGTTGGTCACATGGCGGAGGGGAATTCGATGCCTCTGGTGACCATGGTCAGCTATGCGATTGTTTATCGACATGGATTGGAGCAATTCGTAGATGACGCTCAGGCGGCCGGTTTGGCCGGAGCAATCGTGCCGGACTTACTCTCTGAGGAGTCCGCTGAATTGGACCAAATTTGTCGTGCACGTGACTTTAGTTTGATCCAACTCGTGACGCCCACCACTTCTCGCGAGCGAGCCGTTCGCATTGCCGAAACGTCAACCGGTTTCTTGTACTACGTTTCGGTGACTGGCATCACTGGAGCACGCCAAGAATTGCCACCCGAACTCATTGATCAAGTGGGGTGGTTAAAAGAGCAAACGGATTTGCCCATCTGTATTGGTTTTGGTATCGCTCGACCCGATCACGTGCGAACCCTCGCCCCGGTTGCGGACGGACTGATTGTTGGCTCGGCAATCGTCAAGCAGATGGCGGAGGCCGAGTTAAGAGGGCGAAACGGCGTACTGGGGGATCTGAGAGAATTCATTCAAGAAATGCTTGCCTCGCTCGCCGATTAGTTCGTCGCTTAAAAAAAACTTTCCGCGCCTCATTCGCTTAACGCATTTGCGTCAATTCCTACCGATTAACCGGTTGAGGAGGCCACGACGAGGATTCATCTGCTCTCACTTGCTGCATTGTCTGACCAAAAGCTTGACCGGTTGGAAAAGTCGAAAGTAAACTTGAAGGAGCGGTTGGTTTTTTTCACGAGAGACCAATCCTGCTCGTTGGAATGCCGATCCTTATTCATTGCATGTTACGACACAACTCATCTTTGGTGTCGAAAGCGGTCATTGATGGCTTGCGTGCAATTGTTCTCCCCCTGATTAACCAGGAGGCAGTAAAATGCGCTCGACGAATGCGGCTGCGCTACGCCGATACTTTGCAGGTGTTGCTGAACACACTTTTCAAACCCAGATTGGTGTGGCCGATCCGCCCATGATTGATTACATCAGCGATCTGCTGACGCGATTCGTGCGATGTGAAGCGATTTTTCGGGTGCGTAACCTGGCCGGTCGACCTATCCGCGAAGTTGCTGAAATGATGGTCGAGGCGGAAGAACGCGTCGGCAATGCGCGACGCGAAGTCCATCGTCATATCGGCGACTTTACTCTGTTTTGGACTGGGGTCTATCCGGAGGCTGTGCCGCGTTTTGTGGCGAAATCACAGCAAGATCATCTAGTAAACTACTGTGCGGAAGGGAAACGGTCCTATTTGATTGCCAGCCGAATCGAAACCGACGAACCAGAAAACGCTTCCAATGAGCTCTTGGAACGCTTAAGTCGGGAGTTCGAGTTGTGCGCCTATGGATTGCGCGAGGTACGGCGACACTGGGAAAATCATGATGGCCAAGATCCTCCCCAACCTTTCTTGATCAATTGATCAGGTCCGGCGAATCAGTTTTAGGGCGCCACTTTAGGTGACCAGACCTTTGGTGACACGCATGAAGACGTCTTCCAGCGTGGGATCCGTATCGTTGAAGCTGCGGACTTGCACCTCGTTGGCCATTAACTGATTCAGCAAATCGGCAACGCCCTGATCGTCCGTTTCTAGTTCGACCGTGACTTGGTCCTGATCAACTTGAACCTCTCTGCAGTGCGGTGAACTTCTAATGATAGACAGACCGGCCTCCATTCCTGCGTTAAATCGAACTTGCACGATTCGATTTCCTCGGATCCTTCGATAAACGGAGTTAATGGGGCCATGCATTAATAACTGTCCACGTTCAATAATTCCAATGGATGTGCAGCAGTCGGCCAATTCACTGAGAATGTGGCTGGAGATCATGATCGTCTTTCCCATTCGCCGCAGTTCTTTTAGCAATGCCTTCATTTCTAACCGAGCTCGGGGATCGAGTCCGCTCGCTGGTTCATCCAGAATTAGGACGGGTGGATCGTGCACAAGCGTTTTGGCGAGGCAGAGACGTTGTTTCATGCCGCGCGAGAGTCCATTAACAAAATCATCTCGTTTGTGGGTCAAATCCAACAGTTCTAATACGTCGCGGATGACTTGGCCCCGGCGCGCTCGAGGGATCGCGTAAGCCACGGCGAAGAAATCTAGGAATTCCCAGACCCTCATGCCGTCATACACGCCGAACGTGTCGGGCATGTAGCCGACACTGCGACGTACTGCCATCGGGTCCTTGGTGACACTGTGACCATTCACAATGCCTTCGCCACGAGTGGCTTTCAAGAGTGTCGTTAGAAAGCGGATGCTGGTACTTTTTCCGGCGCCGTTGGGCCCAATAAAACCAAACATTTCGCCGGCTTCAATTTTTAGATTCAGGCATTGGACAGCGGTGAATTCGCCGTACTCTTTACCGAAATCAATTAGCTCGATCATCGTCGGGCTCCAGGTTGATATCGCGTTCCGTATTTAGGTCTGACTGCGTTTCAGGGAAATCACCGTACTTAAGATTTGCCACCAGCACGGTTCGAAACGTTTGTTGACTGGCGGCCGGTTGGATGGTCAAACCTGGCATTTTTTGATCACACCAGCCAGCAAGGCGAACATCACCTTCATTGAGTCGAGACGGTGCCAGGGCCAATTGAAGCAGGGAGTGCACCTGGATTTCATCCTTACTTTTGGATTCCAGATCGACCCAACCGCCGAACAACGGTTGGGTTCCGTCGAATGAGATAAATTTCGCTTGGATCGCCGCTTTCGGAGGCAATTCGCCGATCCAAGCCATTTCAACCTGGTCGTTGACTTGACGGATAACGCCGACGTCCTGCAGTTCAAGCGCTGTGTCGTTGACAATCCGGAATAGACCGGGGGCAGGTTCGATCAGGCGTACACTGTTACCCAGTTCGTAGGATTCCTCGCTGTGGACCATTTCGGTTGAGTTGGAGTTGACCAAAAATTGATTTAACCGACTTGCTTCGTTTTTCTTGTCCATTCGTAGGAAAGCAACATCTCGAAACGAAGGTTGTTCCAGGACTCGCGCTGCACCAAACGGTAATGCCAACGCGGATTCGTTTTCGAAGGAGAGGTCGTATCCCGTTGACAGCGACGAGTACAATCCCGTGTAACGCGTCAGGTGAGCACGTGTGAAGTCGGGCTGTGTTTCCAAAATCGCGATCTCGGTGCGACTCCGCACGAAGCCAATGTCCAATTGGGCCATTTGCACTACGAAATAAGTGCTGGCGATCGCGATAATCGGAATGGCTCCCCATGCCCATTCGACTCGTCCAATAGCACGGAATAATGCCCAGTTCGCAGGGACGAGGATGAACAAATAGAGCGCCAAAGTCATCAAGATGAAATCACGTTTGGGAACAGAAATGCCAGCCGCTTTTTGTAAGGATTTGCGCGCTGCTGAACTACAGGCACTAAAATCGTTCCAGCCTGCTACCCCTGACTGCTGGCCGTATCCGTAGCCGGCCACATCGATAGGCTTGTCGTCTTTGGAACTTGACAATCCGTCGTCAGTAGCGTCGCGAGAAAAATAACGAAGCTTCGAGTTAATTAAAGCCTCGACCGGAAAACGACGCGGTTGCATATCGGGTAGGTCAGAACGATAAGCAAAGGTCTCGTTTAAGGCGGTTATGGGCTCCTGGGATTCAAAATCTTCACGAGATCGCTGAAGTGGTCGGATCTTGTTGAGCCAATTGATGCTCAGTCCGTTTTCATCTGAATAGGAATAGCGCCGACCGGGTCGTCTCATCAAGCAACCGTTGAAGAAATTGTCGAAACCACGCCAATTTACAAGCGGACGAGAGGTCAACGCAAAGGAGGTTGTCACAATCCGTCCTCGACCAACTCGCCGTTCTGCAACCAGCTTGTCGCTGCCCGGCACGAATGAACCGCCTTCATTCAATTTTAAATTAAATAGTTCAGGAGCTGACTCGGGATTGATCTCCAACGCACTAACTTGACCTGTCTTCAACGAAGGCACCGTCCAATGTTTGTTCAACGAAGCCACATCATTTGCGTTCATGGCGCGAATGCCGTTTGCCTGTGCTGGCAAATAATCGGCGAGAAAACTGCCCTTCAATGCATCGAGTGAATTCGGACCGCTGATGATTATTTGACCGCCCCAGTGTAACCAGTCCAACATCGATTGCTGCTGGTTAGGTGTGAAAGCGTTGGGGTCAATATCATCCAAGACGACATACGAAATCATGGTCCACATCAATGGCCACGATGGGATCGGAATGCGGCTCGAAACGTTCGGCAACGGCACGATATAGTCAGCTGCAATGCCACCTGTCAGCATGGACGGGTCGGGTGGCTTGATCGAATGAAGTGTTTTGAGGTATCCGTAGCTGTCGGGCCTCCGAGAGAGGACCACACAATAGGTTTGATAGGCTGCCAGCTTTGAGCCAATTTGCGTTTGTGACCAACGGTTTACGCCGCCCGTCGGGAGACGAAGATTGCTGTGCAGCCAGACTTGGCGTTTGCTCGTATTCGTGGTCGGTGCGAAGTAGCTCAATTCGAAAGATTTGGATTGACCCTTGGGAAGCGAAACCAAGCGGCTCGTTCGAAGGCGATAGTGGGAATTCTGCAAGGGCAACGGCTGGTTGCTCGAGCGAGCGGAGCTCAAACAGTCCAGCTCGCCAAAAAAATTGTCCTCATTGGATTTCAATTGTTGCTGGACCGAGAACCAATGCCCCGGTTTCACGCCTTGAAGTACGATGCTTTCATCGGTTGGTAAGACCTTCAGCTCTTTTGATTCAAAGGGCTCTACTTTTTTGGGTTTCTTTGTTTGGGACTCGTCAAGTTTTTCTTCACTTCTTCTTGAAAATAAGTTGCGACAGCCTTCACATCCCGTCGAGAACGAAAGTGTTCCCGCCAGCAAGAGCGAGCTGATTAGACGCAGAACGGAACGGAGGCGATCAGAGGCCACGTGCTTTTTTCTCGAATTAATTGCCGCGAAAGCTCGCCGGTAACCAACGGTTACCGGTCGGCAAATGGGACGATGCTAACTTCCTCAAGTTTACGCGCAAAATGGCTTCTCGGAAAGCGTGCGAAAACTGGGCAATGGATCCTTACAAACGGCGAAAGCAAGGTTCTGCAGGTTTTTTACCGGTATGATTCGGTGCCGAGTGCAAGTGAGAGAGGTGCGGTGTTTCGCAGGCTGCTGCGGAACGGACGCTGACCGTTCGATCAGGCGGGTTGAAGGATCTGGAGTTTGGCCGATTGAATCATCGCTTTGACTCGTGGGCGATAGGCCAGCATGTGAGGGGCAACAAGATGAGCTTCGAGGGCAGCGAGGCTATCCCACTTTTCGACGATGATCACGACGTTCGTGCGCGGTTCGGGTTGTGCGGCGATGTTGGTTTCTACATCAATCGTGGCTCCGTACTCGATACACCCTGCTTCGCTCTGGACTTCTGGAATCAATTTTTGAAACTCGTTCAGGAAGGCGTCTCGCTGGCCCTCGAGCAACTCGATAGTTGCAATCACGTGAATCATTGAATTAAATTGCTTTCCATGAATGGGCTGGCGAATCTCAATCCTGAAGCGGTGTTGGGCACGATCTCTCGCGAACCGACTCCCGGTTCGACATTGTGCGAAATTACGGTGAATGGAACAATAGGGCGTGGCGTGGAGCGGCGATGAATGATGGAGGGCTCGTAAATCTGATTGCAGGGTTTTACCGGTTGGTTTTACCGGTTGGTTTTACTGGTTGGTTTTACTGGTTGGCAATCGTTTGCGCTTTGAGGTTGGAAGGATAAAAAGGAGTCAAGCATGAGAGACGATTTAGTTTCGGCGACAGCCGAGGAAATGGTATCGCTGGACGTCGAACATGCAGTGATTGAACGATATTCCTCCGCGTCGCGTTCTACCGAGCCATCGTTGTGCTGCCCGGTCAAATATGACCCCAAGTATTTGAAGGTTCTTCCCGAGGAACTGATTGAACGCGATTATGGTTGTGGTGATCCCTCGCGTTGGCTCAATCCGGGTGAGACCGTTTTGGATCTTGGATCGGGGGGGGGCAAGATCTGTTATATCGCTTCGCAGGTGGTGGGTCCCGAGGGGAAAGTGTTGGGCGTTGACATGAACGATGACATGTTATGTCTCGCCAAAAAATTTCAGCAAGAAATTGGAGATCGGATTGGTTACCACAATGTCGAATTCTTCAAAGGCCGGATTCAAGATCTTTCGCTCGATCTGGATCGTTTCGATGCGATCTTGGCGGATGAGCCGGTGCAAACTGCGGCGGATTGGCTGAAGACGCAGAATCGTGTCCAGCAACTGTGCAAAGCATCGCCAATGATTCCGAGCGACTCGGTCGATGTTGTGATTTCAAATTGCGTCTTGAACCTCGTCGACTTGGAAACTCGTGCCCAATTGTTTGCGGAGATTTATCGAGTCTTACGAGACGGTGGGCGGGCAGTCATCAGTGATATTGTCTGCGATGAAGCTGTTCCTGAGCGATTGCAACAGGACGCTTCCTTGTGGAGTGGATGCATCAGCGGTGCCTTCGTGGAAGTTGACTTTTTGAAAGCGTTTGCAGAGGCTGGTTTTTATGGAATCGAGCTCGTGGACCGGCCCGACGAACCTTGGGCAACGGTCGAAGGAATTGAATTTCGAAGTATCACGGTTCGTGCCTTTAAAGGAAAAGAAGGACCCTGTATGGATCATCGACAAGCGGTGATTTACAAGGGGCCCTGGAAGCAAGTGGTTGACGATGATGGGCACACGCTGAGACGGGGTGAGCCGATTGCTGTCTGCAAGAAAACGTTCGACATCTACGTGCGTGAGCCTTACGCGGAGCAAATCGTGCCCGTGCCGCCGCGGGTGGCTGTTTTTGAGCCCCAGCCGTTTGATTGCCGACAAGATCAACTGCGGCGTCCGTCGGAAACCAAGGGGCCCGATTTTAATCAGACCGAATTGCCAGACAACTGTTGTGGATCTGACGACTGTTGATAGGGCAGCCAGATAGGCCCTCGTTTACTCGCTCAATTTCGCAATGATTTGGTCACGTGCTTTGATCGCGTTGCTTGTTGGTGTCGAGCTCAGGACGCTGTTGTGATCGAAACCTCCGATGAACAGATCGTCCACTCCCTCCAAGCGTCCTCGTCTCACGGATACGATGCCGTCTCCTCGACCCGCTACCAGTTCGTCAAGTTCGGGAAGATTGGACTTGAGCTGACTCTTCATCTCTCGAATCCAAGAACAGTGTGCACTGACGTGGGCGAGGCACTGTCGGGTTCTCTTCAGCGTGTTCTGGTCTAAGGGCGCATCAGAGCCCAGGAAGATGCTGTACCGCACCTTTGTGTTTCTGGGCCGCGCATTAAGCTGTCGAAGGAAATTCGAATCTGGTGTCATGTCATCTGTAGCTTCCGCCAGACCGTCAACAATCGATCCATAGATGAAACCGGCTTCTTCGCGACGACGATCGCAGGTGATGTATTCAATCAGATCCATCGAATAGGCGATTCGAGCGAGTTGCGATCCGTGGTTGGGCGGGGCGATCATAACCAAACGACGAACATTCCCTGGATCCAATCGAGGATTTTCAATTGTTTCGCGGGCGATTAAGCCGCCCATCGAATGAGTGACGACTGAAATCTCCTGATCCTGTTCGCTCAACACCTTGGATAGGAGTTGAGCCGAGTCAGCAAGTGCCTGGTCATTGGGATAGCGAAACGTGGCGCAACGGTGTCCGGCTTTTTGGGCTTGTTCCACCAAAACGGTCAAATCTTCTGGCCGCGAATTGTAGCCGTGGACGAAGACCACAAGTGAGGAAGACGCTTGCGGCAGCGTCGTATCTTCGAGCATTTGCAGCCCGTAGTCGGGCTGGGTTTGCGGGCCGTACCAACGAAGTGTGCAATTGCGGCAGCAATCTTTCCAACTCGTTTCCAGTGATTCGACGTGGCCCCAGAATCGGCCCCAACCGCGTCGGAGGGCGCCGGGTTCGTTGGCCTCAACCCGTGTGGGTGACGCACCGATTGTGAGACAACAAAACGCAATGGCGAGGGGGAGACGGCAGAAACGAAACATAGGGAGCTCCTGTCGGAATCGTGGTAGGCCTCCACCTATCGTACTGCTTTTCGTCGAGTTGGGGGAAATGCCGGGTGGGAAAGCGTGCGGATGGGATCGCTAACTCTTTTTCTCTGCTGGAGTTATTGAGACTTGGCGTTATTGGGGTTTGATTTGTTGGGAGGCGGAAGTTCGTTGTTCCGTGATTTCAATCGCTTTGAGTAATCCCTTGGCTTTGTTTAGCGTTTCCTGGTATTCCAGTTCTGGAACGCTGTCGGCAACGACACCCGCACCGGCTTGGACGTAAGCCGTTTGCCCTTGCACCACCATCGTTCGCAAGGCGATGCAGGTATCCATGTTTCCGCCGTAATCGATATAGCCGACGGCGCCGGCGTAAGGACCTCGACGATGGGGTTCCAGCTCGTCAATTATCTCCATGGCACGTACTTTGGGTGCTCCGGAAACGGTTCCAGCAGGCACACAGGCCCGAAGTGCATCAAACGCGTTTTGATCTTCCGCCAGCTCGCCAGTCACATTCGAGGTGATGTGCATGACGTGGCTGTAACGCTCGATTGTCATCACATCGCTTAGTTCGACTGAACGATATTTGGCGACACGTCCGACGTCGTTACGGCCAAGATCGACGAGCATCACATGTTCGGCTCGTTCTTTGGGATCGGCGAGTAGTTCATCCGCCAATTGTTGATCTTCCTGATCCGTTTGACCCCGTCGCCGGGTGCCCGCCAGCGGGCGAACGGTGACCTTGTTTTCCATGACACGACACATTATTTCCGGTGAACTACCAACGAGTGTTGCGTCATTCGTTCTCAGAAAGAACATAAATGGGCTTGGATTGACAACCCGCAATGTTCGATAGATGTCGAAGGGATCTGCAGAGATTTCCACTTGCAGTCTTTGGCTGATGACGACCTGGAAAATGTCACCGGCTCGAATGTATTCAACACAGGATCGGACAGCATCTTCGAATCGTTGCTTTTCAAAGTTGGATTGGAACGATAGCTGTAACTTTCCAGACGAATCGATATCGTGAAGATCGAGTTCCGAATCGGGATTCGCCAGTCGTTCGATCGTTTGATCGAGTTTCTCTTGGGCGCGACGATAAACGGTGCTGGCGTCTATGTCGCCCTCTGTGTTAGCAAGCACGATCACGAGCATTGTTTTCGTGACATTGTCAAAGACAATCAGTTGATCGTAGAAGGCGAAGGCAAGATCCGGAAGTTCCCGATCATCTTCGGGGGCGTCCGGCAGATTTTCGGTATACCGGATCATGTCGTATGCGGTGTAACCGACGGCTCCCGCGACGAACGGCAGGTGGGCTAAGCCGGGGACTGAAGCGACTTGGACATTGGAAAGCTGACGGTGCAGCTCATCGAGCGGATCGTCGCAGTCGTATTGTTCGACTTGGTCGCTCGATTGAATGATGATGTGCTTGCGAAATGCCGACAGTTCCCGGAACGGATCCACCGCGAGAAAGCTGAATCGGCCCACTTTTTCGCCGCCGATCACGCTTTCGAACAGGCAAGCGGCCCCCCCAGAGTCGATTTTATGGAAGGCGGAAACGGGGGTCAGGGAGTCGCAAAGCAGCCGTCGATAGACCGGGACACGGTGGTTTTTTGCAGCAAGCTTCGCAAATGTGTCGAATTCGGGTGTATGCGTCATCGGGTCAGCTTAACAACGGGTCGGCTCGCCAACAATGTCCGTTGTTGCAACGAAAACAGGTATAGAATGAGGCGGGATCGTGATCTTAGCATTTGAATTGTTTAAAGTGCCATTTGGATTATCCATCGGTTGGCGCCATCAACCTTGACAGGTTTGGGGCCGCTGTTAGAATCCATCGGGCCGTTGTAAGTCGTGGCGCAATACGGTGTTGCACCTATCTTTGGGCCATATGAGTCAGCTTCCTTACCGCCGAACCTGCATTTTCGGTGGACAAACCCGGGTGAATCGATGAAGTGTAAATTCTGCGAGAAACCTGCAACCTTTCATATCACGGAACTCACGGGTCCAGAGATGCAAGAGTTGCACCTGTGCGAGGATCACGCGCGTCAGCATTTGGCCCCCGGTGACAGCGAGGCCGATGTGCCTTCCACGAGTCTCGCGGGAGCCTTGGCTCAGCAGCTGAAGATTGGCCAGACGGCGGAGGATCTGGCTCGTCTTGATCAACAAGCCTGTCCCGTTTGCGGAATCACCTTTTTTGAGTTTCGTAACGAAGGCCGATTGGGCTGTCCGCACGATTACATTAACTTTGCCTCTGAACTTGAACCTTTGATCGTTAATATTCACGGTTCTACCCAGCACGCGGGAAAGCGTCCCAAGCGAGCTTCCGGCGGATCTGACTGGCAGACCGATCTAATCCGGCTTCGACGCGAGTTGAAAGACGCCATTGAGGAAGAAAAGTACGAGCGCGCGTCGGAATTGCGCGACGAAATTCAGCGAATTGAAGAGATGGCGGAGACTGGAAAGCGACCGTAATTTACACGGACCCAACGGATGGAATTTATGGAACTGCATCGCACGATTCACCGACTTGCTGGCCAATGCGGGCAGTGGCTGCGCGGCTCGGGACCCGAGTCGGATATTGTCATCAGCAGTCGAATTCGACTTGCTCGAAACCTTGCCGACTTTCCTTTTGTGCGGCGTTGCACGGACCATGATCGGGCGGCGATTGAGTCGACGGTTCGCGACCGGCTGGAACGTTGTAGCGACCTGTCCGGGTTGATCTTTTTGGACGTGGCCGACATGGAATCTGTCGACCGACAATTCCTGGTCGAACGCCAATTGATCAGTCGTGAGCTTGCTGAATCTGCCGGCGCACGAGCCGTTGCGATCGATGCGGAAGAACAACACAGCCTAATGATCAACGAGGAAGATCATCTAAGAATCCAGCTGATGAAGAGTGGCTTGGATCTGGAGAGCACCTGGGCGCAAATTAACGAAATTGATGATCTGATCGAGTCTCAGCTTAACTACGCATTTCATGATCAGTTGGGATACCTGACCGCCTGTCCGACGAACGTCGGTACCGGTATGCGTGTCAGCGTCATGTTGCATCTTCCCGCACTCGTGATCACTCGGCAAATTGACAAGGTCTTTCGCAGTCTGCAAAAAATAAGTCTGGCTGTCCGCGGACTCTATGGTGAAGGGTCGCAAGCGATGGGAGATTTTTATCAGATAAGCAATCAAATCACGCTGGGCCGCGACGAACAAGAGCTCATTCGACAGGTTGGCGATGTGGTCCCCGTTTTGATCGACTACGAACGTCGTGCTCGGGAATATTTGGTGCGAGAGAGCCAAAAAGATCTCCACGATCGAGTTAGTCGAGCTTATGGGATCCTCTGTACGGCTCAAACCATTAGCAGCGAAGAAACGATGCACTTGTTGTCGAGTGTCCGCATGGGCGTTAATCTTGGCTTGATCCAAGATGTTGAGATTCCAACGATTAACCAACTGTTCATCCACACGCAACCGGCCCATTTGCAGAAGATTCGTGGTATCGAACTTGGTACAGCCGATCGCAATATCGAGCGTGCACTCTATCTGCAACGCCATTTGTTGAAGAACGCCGACGAGTCCGAGAATAACTAAGTGGTGGCGACGAATTGACGACTTACTTCTGGGGGCTCAGCTTCGCTCTGAGTGCGGGTATGATTTCAACCGGCACGAACTTGGCCAGCTTAGAATCGTCTGCCAGCGGCGTGATTTGCTTGATTAGCGAACTCGACACGTGAGCCAGGTTTTGATCCGCCATCAGGAAGACCGTTTCAATTTCAGAGTTCAACTCGCGGTTGGCGAGCATCATCGTGAATTCTGCCGCGATGTCAGTGAGGGGTCTGATGCCTCGTACCATCACGCTCGCATGGCACTCCTGCACAAAAGAGACGGCCAACCCACTGAAGGTTCGTACTTCGACATTCGATAGATGAGCGGTCACTTGGCGAATCAATGCGACTCGCTCTTGTGGGGAAAACATCGCGGCTTTTTCTACGTTGACACCAACCCCGATCACCAATCGATCGACGAGTCGACTGCTCCGTTCGATGACATTGACGTGACCAAGCGTGATCGGGTCAAACGATCCGGTATAGACGGCTCGTCGTTGATGGGGATCAGTCATTGTTTTGGCCCCTCGAAGGGATGATCATTTTCTGGATCGTGCTGATCATTCGGTCGATGTCCTCATCGCTGTTGTAGGCGTGAGGGCTGATACGTACACCGCCACCGCGGCAGCTAACAGCGATCTTATCGTCCAGACAGGCTCGCCGCACCTGCAGAGGCTCGACTTCTGGGACTTCAAAAGTCACGATTCCGGATTGATGGTCGATCGGCGGTCGAGGAAAGACCCGGGCACCGCAGGCTGCGAGTCGGGTGGAAGCTCGCTCTGCGATGGCGAGGATTCGCTCTGCCAGCGGCGAAACATCGGACCGAAGTCCCTGTTCGGTCAACAGTTCCAAGCTGGCTGCCAAGCCAAGAAAACCAGTCATGTTTCGCGATCCGCCTTCGTAGCGTGCCGCATCCGCCCGCATTTCAAATTGATCATGACTGAATTCGAACGCGTTTTTTACGCTATGCCAGCCGACGCCAGTGGGACGGAGCAAGTCCAGGTGTTCGATGCGAGTGAAAAAAATGCCAGCTCCTTCGGGTCCCAGCAACCATTTATGTCCGTCAGCGGCGAGAAAGTCGATCTGGGTCGTTTTTACGTCAATCGGAAAGACTCCTAATCCTTGAATTGCATCGACAAATAACAAGCTGTTTTGATCATGAGCCATGGTGGCAGCTGCCGCTAAATCAATTCGCCAACCGCTCGAATAGCCAATCCAACTGAGCGAGACGATTCGCGTGCGTTGATCGCAATGTTCAGCGATCCGATTCAGGTCCACGCGCCCCTGATCGGTGGGAACTACCCGCGTTTCGACGCCACGATGGGCCAAGTTCAGCCAGGGATAGCGGTTCGATGGAAACTCGCTGTCCAGCGTGACAACGTTATCGCCCGGTTGCCACGGAAAGCCCTCCGTAACCAGATTAATGCCAGCTGTTGTACTTGGTATAAGCGAGATTTCGGCAGGGCTCGCATTAATAATTTGGCTCGCGAATGCCCTGACTTGTTCCGCTCGACGGTACCATGCTGTCCAGTCAGTCGCCCCATCGTTCAACGCCTGATCGCACCAGTTGCGAATGGCCTTGACGGTAGGCAGAGGCAACGGGGCGACAGCCGCGTGGTCCAGATAGGCCCAGTTTTGAGCGACAGGCATCTGGGCCCGGAAATTCTCCCAACAATTAGTCATCATGTTGTTACCCGTTCGACGTAAAAAATTCTTGGCGTCCGCGCGTCTTTGTTCGATTGCGTCTCAAAATCGACACCTGGGAATATCCTGCTTCACTTAATCTGGTCGTGGATTGTGTCGATTTAAACGAAAGAAGCGACTAGATCGACCCTGACACCCTGTGGTATGTTGCTTCTCCTATTTACCGAGACAGGGAAAGATGACATTGAAAACATGCCAATCTATAATGGCATAATCAGAGGCTACGGGGATTAGTTCGTGGTTGGACTCGCACCTTTAAGGACACAGAGAATGGGCAAGGGGATGACAATTGGAGGCATGGTGATCGCCGTGCTGCTGCTCATTCTTTTCTTGCTTGACCTCATTTTGGGGTTTCCATTCAAGAAGGCCAGTATCACTACGGACATTCTGTTCGTTATTTGTGCCATTGGGCTCGGCTTTCTGAGTTGGTCGACCCTGAAGGATTTTGACTAGCTTAGCGATATCGCAAAACGGTCACTTTTGGCCGGGACTAGCGGTTTCCATCCTTGTAAGCCTGGGCCATGATCTGGTTGGTCTGCATTCCTTCGATCCCGCAACAGACTGGCCGTCGATGATCTCGGATCGCCTCGACAAAGTCATCGATGAGCGGGCTGTGAAGATTTTTGGCCGGAGCGTGAGATTCTACTCTTGTGCCGTCGCGGGTGGTGATGCGGACCTGTTCCTGATTTAAATTCTCGATGTCGATCTGGCCGTCAAAGCCAACAATTCGAAACTGGTCGACGGAAGGTTGAGGACCAAAAAAGGACTGAAGAGTGGCCTGAACCCCATTTTCGAACAGGCAAATCAGCGAAATTGAGTTTTCGGCATCGTAGCCGGCATCGAGTCGCGTGAAGCAAGATTTGACGCTGCGTGCAGCACCGAACAGCTTGACAAAGAGATCGATTCGATGGCTACCGACATCCATGAGCGCCCCGCCACCGCCAATCTTCGGGTCGCCACGCCAGCCATCAGTGGAATTGGGCGAGCGTCCAAAGCCGTTGCTGACGACCGCTGAGATGGCGAACGGGCGGCCGATTTCGCCGGCTTGAATGATCTGACTGACCCGCGAAACGGACGGGTAGCATCGCCGGTAGTAGGCAACCCCTAAGGTGACTCCTTCCTGCCGTGCTGCTTCCACCATTTGCTCGCACTCAGCCACCGACATGGCCATCGGTTTTTCCACCAGGACATGCTTGCCTTGCTGGGCAGCGGCAACCGCGTGAGGGCAATGTAGATTGACCGGAGTTGCCAGGTAGACCGCATCGATGTCTGGATCGCTGAGTAACTGATTAGCCTCCGAATAGCTTCTCGGAATCTCATATTTCTGGCAGAAACTAGATAGTTTTTCTTGGTTTCTGCGGCAGGCAGCCAAGAGTCGACTCTCTGGCTGTTGTCGAATCGCATCGGCCACCCGTTTGTGGGCGATATCCCCGCAGCCGATAATTCCCCAGCGAATTTTCATGGTTTTTTAATCCTGTCTCGAATTTGCTAACCTTCGGAATGCCCTACAGTATTATCGACCGGCGGAAATGAATCGACATTGGTGCTTTTCTAGACGGGGAGTTAAACTCAAGGAGAAGGGCGCTCGCAAGCTGGGTGGGGCATCTTTGACCCGCTACAGCAGCGTGGCGGTCTGGAACAGGAAGTCAGCAATTTGGGGAGGTAGTTGAATGTCGAATCCTTCGCAATTCACTCGACGGGGCGTCTTACGTCTGATGGGTGGTGTGAGTGCCGCTGCGCTTGCCGGCGGGACAGCGACTCCATTACGGGCGGCTCGGCTGGACGCCAAGGTCGAGCGATCGATTAATCGTGGATTAGACTGGGTGGCTAAAAGTCAGTCGAAGTTGGGCCACTGGACGGCTCAGACTTACCCCACCGCCATGACTGCCTTGGCGGGCACTGCCCTCCTCTGCTCTGGTTCCACAACGACTCAGGGGCCGTATGCCCGTAACATTCGGCGGGCGGTGGATTTTTTGATTGGCAAAGTTCGCGACAATGGTCTAATCGGAGATCCGCAGCGTGACAATCGCTACACCTACGGACATGGCTTCTCCATGCTTTTTTTGTCGCAGGTGCTCGGTGAGGAGGAAGACCAAGATCGTCGCTCTGAGTTGATCGATATCCTCCGCAAGGCGGTCGAGTTCAGCGGGCGTGCTCAGACAAAATCTGGTGGATGGGGCTATATTAGCGCCGCGGATGGAAACGACTTCGATGAAGGATCGACCACGATCACTCAGGTGCAGGGCTTGCGCGGCTGTCGTAATGCGGGGGTTCCGGTGCCGAAGGATGTGGTAGAAAACGCCAAAAAGTACATTTACCGCTGCAAGAATCCAGACGGTGGAATTTCCTACAGTTCTCGCAATCGCGGCTCGTCTCGGCCAGCGATCACTGCTGCCGCACTGGCCGCGTTATACAATGCTGGCGATTACGACAGTCAGCACGTTCCGTCGATGATGAAGTATTGCAAAAAGAATCTTTATCGACTGACGGGCGGGACTCAACATTTCGGTCATTGGCACTACACGTACCTCTATTACGCTCAGGTCGTTTATCGCGAAGGTGGAGAAGATTGGGTCAAGTTTCGCGATCGGTTGAACACGCATATCATCGGTCAGCAGTCGGGTGATGGTCATTGGAATGGGAATATAGGCCCCATCTACATCACTGCGATTAGTTTGACGATTCTGCAGCTCGAGCGTGGATTTCTGCCGATTTACCAGCGTTAATCTTGGGTGGACAAGATGGCTTGAAGGATGCCATCGTTCGTCGCTTCGGCGGCCTCAGCTGTGACGGAAAATCCGAGTTCTTTCATGGATGCTGAGGTCAGGGAGCTGATTGTGGCGATTTTAATTTGATGCAGGTCGTCCCCGAAGAGTCTCACCAATGAGTGGGCGATCGCCGAGCTTGTCACCGTGACCCAATCGACTTCATTTGCCGATACTTTGGCTGCTATTTCGGGTGCCGCAGTGGTGACATCAACGTGGCGGTAGACGGTGATGCAGTCGACTTCGGCCCCCTCTTTTCGCAGCTCATCAGCAAGGAGTTCTCGTCCGCGGCTGGCTCGTGGCAGGAGGAATCGCTTTCCAGCGGCTTCTTCCTTGAGCGCCTCAGCGAGGCTTTCCGATCGGAAAGATTTGTCGGGGCGGAGATCCACCTGTAGGTGATATTCTTGCAGGGTGTTCGCTGTGCGGGTCCCCACGGCGGCGAGCCTGTTTGTGCCAAGGAGTCGCAGGTCCTGTCCCCGCTCGAAGATGCGATCCAGAAATCGACGAACGCCATTCGAACTTGTGAAAAGAATCCAGTCGTATTCGGAAAGTCGGTCGATAGCACGGTCGACTTCGGCCCAGCTGTCCGGTGCCTTGATCGCAATCGCTGGTTGACGTAACACATTCGCACCCAAATCGCGCAGCTCGTTTGCCAGTTGAGCCGCTTGATCCTGGGGACGAGTCACTAGGATCGATTGCCCGAAAAGGGGTTTGCTTTCAAACCAATCCTGAGTTGGTTGATGGTTGATGTCACCTACAATGGCGATCGCAGGAGGTGGAAACTTTTGGTAAGGGGTTACCTGATTTGCGACTTCGTGGAGTGAGCATCGCAGCGTCTGTTGGTCTGGCCAGCTGCACCGTCGAATCAAGGTGACCGGGGTCTTGGCGGACATTCCGGCCTGGATGAGTTGTTGACTCCAATACCTCGAGGTCGTGATGCCCATGTAGAAGACTAATGTGCCGGGGAAGCGCGCCAGCGCCTGGAAGTCGATGGAGTTCTGTTTTTTTGCCGGATTTTCTTGCCCGGTGATGAAGGCAACGGCCGAGGCATGTTCGCGGTGGGTAATGGGAAGACCCGCGCAGCTGGCTCCTGCCAGGGCGGCAGTGACACCAGGAATGACTTCAAACGGAATTCCGGCGTCGCTCACGCTGCCTAGCTCTTCGGACGCTCTCCCGAAAACCATCGGATCGCCACCTTTCAGCCGCACGACCGTTTTACCTTGCAACGCTTCCTTGACCAAGCGAGCATTGATTGCCGTTTGCGACCAAATGGTGGAACGTCCGTGCCGGCCGAGGCAAATCTGATCCGCCTCGGCTGCTGCATGCTCTAAAATTGCGGGATTTACCAGGTAGTCGAATAAAATAACGTCGGCTTGTCGTAATCGCTCCAAGCCACGTAGCGTAATTAGGCCAGGATCTCCTGGGCCAGCCCCCACAAAGTAAACGATGCCCCTTGAATTCATGCTCGGCTCGATTGCCTGAGAGACCCGCCTGCGAGTTGCCGAGCTAGGACTTCGGCGAACGCTCTTGGATTTCCAGTTTGATGGGTGATAGAATCAGGGATATTGCCCTGCGTTTCGCTAGGTCTCTAATCTTCTTCATTTGCTAGTCTGGATTATGGCAACGGATCGTTCCACGAATCAACCGGCCTCTGAACAGCCGGTCGCCGAAAATAAAGTGATCTCGCCCGCAATTCGTAAACGCCTGCAGCGGTGCTTCGAACGGGGAAGCGAGCTCGCTAGACTAGAAAAAGCCGATCATGATTACGCGCACACGATGTTTTCAGAGTGCGTCCTGAACGATCCGGGCAATCTGGAGTACGTGGAGGCGATGCTCAGCAACCTCCAGCGGAAATATAAAAACAATAAGCGAGGAGCTCGTTTGAAGGGCTTTGGCGGTCGAGGTGTTTTCAAAAAAGCTGTTGCTTCCGAAGATTGGGAAGAGGTCTTGCGGATGGGGATGGATCTGCTGAAGACGAATCCCTGGGACGTAACTGCCTTGCGTGGATTGGCCAATGCCTGCAAAGCCAATCACTACAACGAAGTGGAATTGCGATATCTCAAGAATGCGCTCGATGTCAATTCGAAGGATATCGAGGTGAACAAGCATTGTGCTGAGTCATTGGCACGGATGGGGCAATTTGACCAAGCTATTGTCTGTTGGCATCGGATTGAGGAATTGGATAAGGGCAATGTGGAAGCCAAAAAGAAGATGTCGGAATTGACGTTAGCCAAGCAGTTGGGCGGCACGTTGCCTGAGGCTGCAAGCAGTTCGACCGCCAAGCAGCCGGGCAAACCGGCTGACACGCCGGCGAAGTCGGCGCCTGTTCCGGCGAAGAGTTCCAAGACGGTCGAGGATTCCACGCCGTCGGTTGAAACCCTTGAGCAAGCCTTGGCAAAGGACGCGGGAAATCTCGATCACTATGTTCAATTGGCACAGATCCACACGGAAAATCAGCGATTTCGCGAAGCCTATCAAACTTTGAAGAAGGCGTTGGAGGCTTCTGGTGGTCGAAATCTGCAAATTCAGCAGCGGATGGAAGAGGCCCAAATCCGGATGATTCGGTCTCAAGTGGTCATTGCCGAGCAGCGGGCTGAGAGTGAAAAAACGACCGAAGCCAATGATTTGGTGAGACGTTTTCGAGCCGAATTGAATCGGCAAGAGCTGCTGATTTACAACGGTCGCTGCGAGCGATTTCCGGATGACTTGGCATTACGTTCTGAGCTCGGTGTGCGGCTTAGGCGGGATGGGAATTTTCGAGAAGCGATTAAGGCATTCGAAATGGCTCGCAATGATGCGAATTTGCGGGCTGCGGCCACTCTGGAGATGGGAGAGTGTTTTCAGCATCTCAAACGGTATGGAAACGCAATGAAATGTTACCAATCCAGCTCCACGGATCAGACGGCAAAGCCAGAAGTTCGAAAACTGGCGCTCTATCGGGCTGCCGTACTGGCCACTGCGCTGAAGAACTTGGAAGCAGCGACCGGCTATCTGGAAAAGGTGATCGAATTGGATCCCGATTATCGGGATGCCAGACCCCGGCTGGACAAACTCAAACAAATCAGCGATAGTGGGTGATTCGATTCAAGCGGAGGTCAGCCCCGAGGATCAGTGGCTGACGAACGACCCCCGGTTAGAGCTTCTGGAATTATGCCAAATACTGCCAGCGCAAAAAAACGTTTACGTCAAAGTTTTGTTCGTCGCGAGCGAAATCGGTCGATTAAGTCGGCTGTTCGAACTCAGATGAAGAAGGTTCGCGAAGCCATTAAGGCCGGCGAGATTGAAAAGGCGGAAGCCGAATATAAGGATGCGGCCAAAGGTCTTGACCGTGCGGGAGCCCGCAATATTTTGCACCCCAACACGACTTCTCGTTACAAGTCGCGCCTTCAGCGACTAATCACAAAGGCTAAGCAGGCTACCTGATTCGGGTAAGCCATGCCACGCTGATTGCGACGTTTTGATACGGCTTCATGCGTCGCCACCTGAGGGCTGCTTCAACTCAGTTCCACTCAATCCGATCTGCATCGAACACAGGTCCCTCCACGCAAGTTCGGCGGAAATCGGACTCCCCGTGGGCGTCTTTCACCCGAGCGACGCAGGTGAAGCAAATGCCAATCCCGCACGCCATTGGGGTTTCGAGCGAAACTTGTGCGGGAACCTTTCTCCGCGCTGCGATGCCGGCCACCGCTTGCATCATCGGTTCCGGCCCACAACACACGATCCGTGCTTTTGTCTTAGGGTGCTCCGTCGCGTCGCGGTCAAGAATTGTCTCGAGCAAGTCGGTGACTAATCCAGGACGCCCTGCTGAGCCGTCATCGGTGCTGATTTGCACGTCGACGCCGGCCGCTTGAAAGTCGTTGACGCCGGCCAACAACGCTTCTGACCGCGCCCCATAACAAAGAGTAACTCGACTCACCGGTCTAACCTGCCGCGGTGAAAGACCAAAGACTTGCACTCCGAGATGCTCCTTGGCGAGTGCTAAAAATGGTGTCTGACCGATACCGCCGGCGACCATGATCAAGTGGTCCGTGATCTGGGGAGGGAAGCCATTTCCCAAGGGGCCCCAGACATCGATTTCTTCCCCAACTTGGAAACGGGCGAGCCGTTGCGTCATCTTGCCACCCACGATATAAACCACATCCACCGAGTCGGGCCGGCCGTCTTTGCCCGTTTGGGTGTCATACATCGCCAAAGGGCGACCGATCAGTGGGTCTGACCAATTTGCCAGCCGAAGCATGAGGAACTGCCCGGGAGTGACTTGCTCTGCGATGGCTGGACAGCCGAATCGCAAACGGAAGGTGTCCGCGGCAATTTGGGAGTTCTCAAGGATCGCCACACGATGTTGTGAGGCGTGATCGGCGAAAACGGCGGAGTCTGTTTGCATCATCCGTTGCCTTTGCTATTTTCTTTTTGCAGGTCGTTCCGTTCGTCGAGACTTGCCGCGGTTGCTGCGTGGCCGTCCGCCAGAGATGGCTCCTCTCGGCCCCTTTTTGGACGATTTGCCACCACGCGTCGGCTCGCTGGAAGCCTTCTTACGCGCTTTCGCTGGTGACTTGACCGGCGTCTCTGTCAGCTGTTTCAGACGACGGACTTCATCTCGCGTTAATTCTCGATGGGCCCCGATGGGGAGTTCTCCCAGGCGAAGGCTGCCGATGGAAATTCGGGTGAGTTGCTGGACTTTATGACCGACTTGGGCCAGCATTCTGCGAATTTCTCGGTTGCGGCCCTCTGTCAAAACAATTTCCAAGACGGACTTGCTCTCGTGGGCTCGCTTCATCCGAACCGCTTGGGCCCGAACTTTGCCATCGGAAAGATGAATGCCCGCTCTTAGCTTCCGTAGCGTGTCGGCCGTGGGCTTGCCGACCACCGTCACTCGATACGTTTTGGGAATGCTGTATCGTGGATGGGCCAGGTGATTAGCGAGATCGCCATCGTTCGTGATCAGGATCAGGCCGGAGCTTGATTTGTCGAGTCGGCCAACTGTGAACATCCGATCAGGATCGTCGACCAGGTCAATTACACGCGTCCGGGCCCAGGGGTCCTTGGCGGTCGAGATGATGCCCGTTGGTTTGTTCAACGCGAAATATTTCAGTCGAGGAATTGAGACACGTTGGCCGTCCACCCGGATTTCTTGGTTTTGGTCGTCCACACGCGTGCCAAGCTCGTCGACCACCTTGCGGTCGATTTCAACTCGACCGGTAACAATTAGTTCTTCGCACTGTCGTCGACTGCCAAAACCTGCAGTTGCCAGCACTTTTTGTAGGCGAGGGGCCCCTTTTGAGGGGGTTTGGCGAGTTGGACGCTTGGCCATGAGGTGGTGTTTCCAGAGAGACGGTTCAAGAATCATCCTATGATAGCTGTCGGACAGCTTAAGGCCTACTGCCAGCGAGTAATGCGATGCCATCGCCCGGATCAAGCGGTTGAAGCTGATTCCGGACTAGCCGTGCCAGAGGGTCGCCGATATGCTCCTTCCTGTTCCGGGAACGGTCTGTAAAAGGAAGCAATCATGTTTGGCACTCATTCCTCTCTCTGTGTGGGGACGCTGCTCGCGGTCGGCTTTCTGCTGCCGGCTGGCTGTGCCCAAACGACTCCGAACACAGGCTATCCGTCGGCACAACCGTATGTCGGACCGACGCAACCTTATGGGGGAGGTCCAGCATGGAGTGGTGCACCCGGGTCGGTTCAGTCCGCGCCGCCCCAGCTCCAACCGCCTGCCAACGCCATCCCGGTGCCGAGCTACGCCTCGCCCCTGCCGCCAGCGCCTCTGGTGCCGCGTATCGAGCGTCCCAAGTGGAGGAATCCGGGGACGATTGCTCAGCAAAGGCAGCAGGCAGAACAATATGACCCCTATGCCTCGATTGATGCGGCGCCTGAAATTGTTGGTGGCCGTCCGAGAGATTTTCTATACCCGACCCCGGAAGCCACGCGATCGAACAAGTTTCGCGGCAATTTCGAGTGAACCTCGATAGGCAACCTTTAACGGCACGATCTAGCTTCCGTCTCTCACTCGACGCTCAGATCTTTCGCCGAAGGCAAGTAAATATCAAGCCAAGTCGACTGTTCCGTTGGTTCAATTTGGCAGCGGCCACTGGCGGCTGGCAAAAGCATCGTTTGCCCGAGGGTTAATGCGGACGGGGCAGGATCATTCGATACTCTCAGGCTTCCCTTGAGAACGGCAAGGATGTGAAACCGTTGGTCACCTCCGATCTCTGTCGTAGAGTCGCCCGTCTGCCGGTCGAGTACGAACTTATCGCACAGGACGAGTCGTTCACGCGATGGGTCAGAGGTGGGTTGCGGGGTTTGGGGCGCAGCAGGACCGAAATCGTAATTGATCGTTTCCAGCGATTCCTTGATATGTAATTGTCGCGGCTCTCCATTGCCATCGACGCGGTTCCAGTCGAACAGCCGAAATGTTGTGTCGCTGGATTGTTGAATTTCAGCAACTAAAAGCCCAGCTCCAATCGCGTGGACGAGGCCGGCGGGAATGAAGAGGCACTGGCCCGATTCTGGGTGAAAGCTGTTTAAGCACAGTTCCGTTGTCCCACGTGCCACTTCTCGTGCGAGGGCTGCCTGATCGAATCCACGCTTGAGCCCTGCGTACAGTTGGCTTTCTGGTTCGGAGTCCAAGATGACCCAGGCTTCGGTTTTTCCCAGGTCGGGCGGATCCAATCGACTTCCTTGTTCGTCGTTCGGGTGAACTTGAACAGATAGGTCAAGTTTGGCATCCAAGAATTTGAATAAGAGTGGGAATGAGTCAAAGGGGGGCTGTTTACCAAACAGTTGTTCGGGGAAATCGGTAACGATTTGGTTTAAAGTGGAACCGGCCAGTTCGCCGTGGGCGACGATGCTTTGGTCTTGGCCATGATCGACGATTTCCCAGCTTTCTGCATAATCATCACCAGGTCCAAGTGGCTTATGCAGTACGGTTTCCAGTCGCCGTCCACCCCAAAGATAGCGGCGAAATGTGGGTTTAAAGCGGAGAGGATAGAGCGAGGGCATCGATTCTTCCGACTCGAAAAAGGTGGAGGAATAGGGACGTTAAACAGGCCCGCCAAGCGTTACGTTGGATTGCGACACTTTCGATAGGCTCTGTCATCTCGGAATCTTCCTGAAATTGCAAGAGCGTTGAGCGGTCGCGCCGTGATTGCCGGGGGTTGAGTGAAAAAAAGGTCTTGGTATGATAGGGCTTGCTGAAAAAGCGCTTTCGCATGCGATTCTTCGTGTGTTCGCGATTTCTGCCTCTGACCCATTGATGTGGTTGCACGCAGCGCTCTCCCCCTTGGCCTTTGTGCTTCTACTGTTCGTCCTTGGCGTGACTGAGCGTTCCGCAACCCTCCGGGATGTGAACACTCTTCGTTCCACGAGTTTCCCTCTGCAATATCGTTGAATCATGGTCCAACAGCCAAACGAAGATCTCTTTGAACCGAGCAAAATGACTTTTGGTGAGCACCTGGAAGAACTCCGGGTCTGCTTAGTGCGAGCGCTGATTGGACTCGCGATTGGCTTTTTGATCGGGTTGCTCTTTGCAGGGGCCGTGGTTCGCAAAATCGAAGTTCCGCTCAAGTCTGCTTTGGACAAGTTCTACTTTGAAAAGGCTGTCAGCGAGTTAAAGTCCGAGTATGGGAAAGATGTGCCTGCCGACTTACAGAGTTTTATGCAGGCAGACCAAATGGTTTACGAGGAGGTGTATTGGGAGACTATTGAAATCGAGCGAATTTTAGACAGCTTGAATTCAACCAATCTGGAAATTGACGAGTCGGTCGAACAGATCACTGGTAAGGTTGTCGTCGGGGCCGGACCTGGTCCTCCCACCTCGGTTTTCGTCAAGACTCGTATTTGGAAGCCTTTGGATGCTCGCATCACATCGCTTAGTGCTCATGAGCCGTTCATGATCTGGCTCAAGGCAGCGCTGATTACTGGGGCGGTGATTTCGAGTCCCTGGGTGTTTTGGCACGTCTGGTCGTTTGTCGCTGCTGGGTTGTATCCCCACGAGAAAAATCATGTCTACTTTGTGGTGCCCTTTAGTTTGGGCCTTTTTTTGGCGGGAGCCGCCATGGCCTTCTTCTTTGTTTTTGAGCCGGTCTTAGAGTTTCTTTTCGGTTTCAATAAACTCATGAAGATCGATCCCGATCCGCGTATCAGCGAGTGGATGAGTTTTGTGTTGTTTCTGCCGCTGGGGTTTGGGATTAGTTTTCAGTTACCTCTCGTGATGCTGGTGCTCGATCGCATTGGAGTGATGAGTGTCAAAACCTATCTGGAAAAATGGCGGATCGCTGTGCTCGTGATCTTCGTGGTGGCCATGTTGTTGACCCCTGCTGATCCGATCAGCATGTTGTTGATGGCCGGCCCGCTTACCTGCCTTTACTTTGGCGGAATCGCCCTGTGTCATTGGCTGCCCAAGCGGAAAAATCCTTTTGGGGAAGGTTATGATCCTGCCTAACTTGACGGCGGAGTGAGTAACGCGTGCGAGAGGCCTGAAATTTAGAGCGTGTGGGGTCCGCGCAGGGCGACCGAGGTTGGGGCAGATTGAGTGAATGGAGCGAAGCGATTGGGTGGCTAGATCGCTTCGGAGCCGCGCTCGCCTGTTCGGATTCGTAGGCAATCATCCAGTGGAAGGACAAAGATTTTTCCGTCACCGATTTCGCCTTTATCGTCGGAGCGACCTCCTTTGATAATGGCGTCGATCGTGGGCTCTACGAATTCGTCGTTGACCGCGATTTGCAACTGGACCTTTCGCACCAAGTTTACTGAGAACTCATGCCCACGATAAACTTCGACATGGCCTTTTTGCCGACCAAAGCCTTGACAGTCCATCACGGTGAGACGAAAAACTTCCACCTCGGTGAGTGCGGCCTTGACCGATTCCAGGCGATGCGGCTGAATGATGGCAATTATCAGTTTCATCGTAAACAAGGCTTCCAAGCAGGCGAGTTTGATACCGAATTCGAGAGTCCCAGTTTGAGTTGAATGTAGCGGGCCAAGCCGCACGCGGCAACCGCAACGTTAATTGCCAATTTCGCAGCATCCCATCGCAACAAGATCCCAAATGCGAATTGCTGTAACGTTTGGATGATTCGAAAGGAATAAACGTGTCTGATCATGTCGTGGTCCTGTCGATTCCCGGTTTACGGGCGGAAGATCTGTCCCGGATGCCTCATCTCAGTCGTTTGACGGTGGCCGGTGATCGAGCACCGCTCGCCCCCAGTACCCCTGCCGTCACTTGGCCCGTACAAGCAAATATGCTCACAGGTGAATTACCGTCCCAACATGGCGTTGTGGCAAACGGATTTTATTGGCGAGACGAACGCCGCGTCGAAATGTGGACGGCGAACAATGAAAAGATCTTAAAGCCCCAGATTTGGGATATTCTTCACCAATATGACGAACAGCTAACATCGGCCGTCTGGTTTCCAATGCTCAGTAAGGGCTCAAAGGCTGACTATGTTTGTATGCCAGCTCCGATTCATAATCCGGATGGCTCGGAATCGCTTTGGTGTTACACAACGCCGACCGAATTGTACGGTGATCTCCGCGATGAGTTTGGGCATTTTCCCTTGCAGAATTTTTGGGGACCGCTCGCCAGCATAAAGAGTTCGGCGTGGATTGCGGATTCCGTTTGTTTGGCGGCGCGGCGATACAAGCCCCGTTTTGCCTTTGTGTATCTGCCACACCTCGATTATGCGGCGCAGAAGACGGGGCCGGACAGCCCGAAAGCGCTGAAGGCGTGTGCCGAGTTGGACGAAGTGATTGGCCGAATGGTCGCTGAATATTCCGCAGCTCTGGCCGGAAATCAATTGCTTTGGTTAGTAGCGAGTGAATATGCGATTGTTCCTGTAAATCATGTCACCTACCCCAATCGTCTGTTGCGCGCTGCCGGTTTGTTGGCGGTTAAACCTGACGGTTCCGGAGAACAGCTTGACTTTGAATCGAGTCGGGCTTGGGTCTTGGTGGATCATCAAGTCGGACATGTGTTTATCGATGATCCGGCAGACCTGGCAAAGGTGGTTGACTGTTTTCGAGGCCAGGATGGGATTGATGAGGTGCTGATAGGCGAGGAACGAGCCAAGTATGGTCTTGATCACGAGCGTTCAGGGGAGATTGTCCTTATTTCTTCCAAGTCAAGTTGGCAGGCCTATTACTGGTGGGAGGATGATCAAAAAGCGCCAAGCTACGCCCGTACGGTCGACATTCATCGCAAGCCAGGCTACGACCCAGTAGAGATGCACCTTGATCGGGCCACGATGGAAACTCCATTGGATGCAACACTTGTACGGGGGTCTCATGGAGCACCCGCCCATCATGAGGCACAGTGCGGTGTACTCTTGTCATCGCAGCGAGGAGTTTTTGTGGAGGCACCGCTGGCCGACACGGACGTATTCGATATCGTATTACGGCAGTTCGGGATTTGAGATGCTCGTGCAGTGGGACGAGCGATCAGTGGCCGGCGGGTAACGACACCTCCGGTGGCGTAAATTCAAAACCCTCGCTCTGTCGGAAGAATTCGAGCGGGTTCTCGTAAACGATTTTTCGAATGAGGCTTTCCGGGTGACCCCGACGACGCATTTCCAAAATGAAGTCGGGAACCGCGGTGGGTTTTGAGGGACCCCAGTCACCAGCGGAATTGACCATGAGACGCTCGGGTCCATATCGTTCCACCATGTCCGCCGCACGGGCGGGGGTGCATTTGCTAACAGGATATAGCGTCATCCCTGCCCAAAAGCCGTTTTCTAATACGCCACGAATGGTGTGTTCCTCAACGTGGTCGACCAACACACGATGGTGCTCGAGTCGTTTGTCATCACAGAGCATATCCAGAATCATTCGCGTGCCTTGATACTTGTCTTGAAGGTGCGGAGTATGAATCAGGATTTGTTGCTGATATTCGGCAGCCAACTCGAGATGATCCAGGAAGATGGTTGCTTCGTTTTTTGTGTTTTTGTTGAGTCCGATTTCGCCAATTCCGAGGACCCCGGGTTTGTCAAGAAACTCGGGGATCATGGAAATAACTTCTCGTGACAGTTTTACGTTTTCGGCTTCCTTGGCGTTGATGCAGAGCCAACTGTAGTGTTGCACTCGGTATTGCGAGGCTCGTGTGGGTTCGAATTCGGTCAATTGCCGAAAGTAATCTGCAAAACTTTCTGCACTACCGCGGTCGAAACCAGCCCAAAATGCGGGCTCGCTCATACCGACGCAACCCATCTTGGCTAGGTTTTCGTAGTCGTCGGTTGTTCGAGAAACCATATGAATATGAGGATCAAAGTAATACATGGAGTTGGATCCCAAACTGACAGAGGGTGGATTTAGACGTCTAGTTGGATGGTAACTGAAAGGTCTGGCGCCAATCCGGTTCGTAGGTGCGGGAGAAAATCAATTGGAGTTGCTCGGCCCGCTCGTCGCTGGAATTTAAAATCATCGTCAACGCGTCGCGAAATTGTTGGAGGCGGGGCTCTTCGTCGACGCGGCCAGGACCACGATCAATCCGATCAAGTGATGCAGCGATTTCCAGGAGTTTGGCGCGAATTTCAAGATACTCCCGATCGAGTACCTGTTTTGCCGACATGACTGGGGTGGGGGTGGGTGAGTCCATTGACGAATCCTCTTTTTGGGTCGTGACTAACTCGATTTTCGTCATCTCCGACTCGCAAATCAAGACAGGGCTGTCGCATTTGCTGGCTGGTCACCCAGTTCGGTGAGTCAGAAGGGGTAGAGTATGCCGGTGGAGTATGCCGGTGGAGTATGCCGGCTAGTCGGTTGTCATGCAGGCAGAATCCGGGCCTGTCGAGTGGTCCTGCTGAGAAACAGGCCCTTTGTGGCTACCGAACGGCTTGACGCCCACTGAGCGGTTTGCGCTGACGAAACACGCTGCCTGACGGTTCTTTCGATTCGGCCGATCCTTCAAAATCAGCAGCTCGCATTTTACGGCCCAAGGGGATGGTGCGTTTTTCGCCATCGTAACCGATGAAGTCCAATAGTCGGTTGAAGGAAATTTGCTCGACACCCAGCTCAGTCGCTTGGTCGAGCATCTTTGTCCACGCGTTTTGACTGGCTGAGTCAGTGGCTCCATCTACCCCCACGTTGGGGCCATCGCCCTTGATCAAGTAACGAGTGCGAAGCGTCATCTTGCCATTGATTTCGCCGCCCTGCTCTTCAGCATCGATCGTGCCGTTGTTTAAGAGAATCAAACGCTTGATGATTTCGCGATCATCTCGACCGTCGTCGTTGATGTCCATCGCGCCGGCCAGTGCGAAGTGCATAGCGCTATTTGCGTTCCATAGCGGGGTGTAAACCACATCCGCTGGCAGCACGGGATTGTCAGGATCGTCCTCGGTGATACGAGCCTCCGAGAGATTCTCGTTCACAATACGTGTGACTTCAATCGTTGCCTTCCGCTCTTCCTGGGCCAAATTGTTTACATCCACTCCGTATACACTGAAGGTTACTTGCGGTCGCAAGCCGTCGTCGGACCCGAGATTCAAGAACACAATGCCTGTCTTGGGATTCACCCACTCGATTTTTCCGTCCGGTGTCTCAAACGAGAGCGTTGTGAATTCGTCCAGTTGTTCGTCTCGACGCTGGATGATACTGCGTTGATTCGTCACCTCTTTATTGAGATTTTCAATTTCTTGTGTCGTCTTGGTTTGTAGATTCGTAAGTTGATTTCGAGTTTTGTCGATCTGGCCTGCGATCGTTGTTTTTTCCTGGTTCAACCGGTTTCGCTCACCTGCGAACTCATTACGAGTTTTCTTCAAATTGGCATCCGTTTCGGCCTGTTTCTGTTTCCAGTTAGCAACCTCTGTCTGCAATTGAGTTTGGCTCGTTTTCAGATCGTCAGCCAGCTTGTTGTTTTGTTCATTGAGCGTCTGAATCTGTTCATTGCGGTCTTGGAGCGCTTTCAACAGATGGGCCGGCAATTCCTTGTAAGTCCGCTCAACTTCGATCAGCCCGCCTGCAAAGGTTTGCATATCTTTGTCATATTGCGTCTTAATTTCCGCGTTGGGTGTGTCTGCCGAATGGCCGATCCACATTTTCAATTCAGTCGCGTTGTCGCTTGCGTCACGCGCGGTGCTCTGAAGTTGTGCGTTCTTAGATTTCGTTTCCGTCAACTCTTGTCCCAGTGTTTCCGAACGATTCCAGAAAATGTAAGTGGTGACTGCAAGAATCACAGTCAGCATGACAAAGACGATCAGCGATATTTGCAGACCTTGGCTTTCACGACGGGCCATCTTTGTTATCTCCGTTTGACCAGGTTGCCATGTACGACCGCAGGCGATCTCGCGCGGGTCGCAAGGTTGTTGTCTGGTGTTGTAAGTAATCTGGTTAGAGTCGGTAAAACTGGTGCTTTGCCTGTGTTCAGGGGCCTACGCACGGGTAGGTGGTCTCTGTTCCCAACCGACGAATGCGGACATGATGAACAAGGTTTTTCCAGATAAGACTATATGCAGATTGTACTTAGCGTAGATTCCAGTGTCAACGAAACGAGCACAATCGGTGTGATTCTTTGGTGATTCGCAGCGGTTATCAGAATTGTCGTTTCCGTGCCGATTAACCGGTGTCTTTTCGTTGGTGGTTGAGTCTCAATTTGTGAACTCTGGGATGAACGCTGGACAGTTTGCCTCTCGTCTGAAAGCGACTGGCATCGCCGGAGAGGGGGGGTTATGTTATTAGACAGTGGTGGCCGTTTGTACGAATGGGTTCAAGGCCGCCGACTCACATCGTTTTCGCCTCTTTGATCCCAGGCGGTTCTCGGCAAACTCCATCCAAATTCAGCCGGGGCACTTGGTCGGTTTCGATCGACTGGAAGACTGGTATTTTTCGGTTGTCAGCCAGACATCCGCACTTGTAAATACGTACTTTTTAATTTTTCACTCCTTTGTTTGCCTGCATGATTAACCCCCTGTGAGGATTCGATGCTTACCATCGGCGTCATTGGCGGAGTTGCCAGCGGAAAGACGCAGGTTGCCAGATGCTTTGAGCAAATCGGCCTCACGCGTCTCGACGGGGACGCGGTTGGGCACGAAGTTTTGAAGCAACCGGAGGTCAAGGCCGCCTTACGCGTTCGCTGGGGCGATCAAATTCTTGACGCAGATGGTGAAATTGACCGAAGCTCTGTGGCACGGATTGTGTTCAATCAAGGGGATGGAAAGAAACAAGAATTAGAATTCCTGGAGCAAAACACTCACCCGGCGATCAAGGCTCGCTTGTTAGCAGCTATCGAGTTCGCTCGAGAGCGGAATCTCAAGGGAGTCGTGCTAGACGCGGCCTTGATGATCAAGGCGGGGTGGGATGAATTTTGTGATCACCTCGTATTTGTTGACGTTCCGGCATCAATTCGGCTTCAACGCGTTTTGGATCGCGGCTGGACTGATACTCAGTTTGAGGCCCGCGAGCGGGCACAGATTCCTTTGGCGGACAAGCGTCAAAAGGCCGACACAATCATTGACAATTGCGGTCGGCTTGAGGAGACTTGCGAGCAGGTTCGAAACCTGTGGGCAATCTTGTCTTCACAAGTCAACTCTGCTGACCCCTAAACGAGAACCATTCCTTCCTTCGTCGCTTTTCACGCGTCGTGATCACTCGCCTTTCAATGTGAGGCAATCGCTTCAATGTCTGATACCAAGAGCAGTCGCGCGTCTTCGGGGAAATCCGGAACGCATCGCGGAAGACGACGGAATTCGTCGGACTTTGGCAAAGATGTATTGCCAAAGAGTAAATCGTCTGGTGCCGCATCGAACGATAAGTCGCACGAGGAAATCCTCGAAGACCAGGAACCTTTGTCGCTCGCCGAAGAAATTGTTGAGGAAGGCGGGGCGATTTCACGGGAACCCCATGACCGCTATGAGAAGGTGAAGCAGGGGGAAATTCACATTGCGGAGCTCCAGAAGATGAGCATGTCGCAGTTGATTGAGGAGGCCCGGCGTGAGAAGGTGAATGAAGTCTCTGGCTTAAAGAAGCAAGACCTCATTTTTCGCATTCTGAAAGAACGCGTGAAAATGAACGGTCTGATGTATGGTGAAGGCACCTTGGAGATCCTCCCTGACGGATTCGGTTTCCTCCGGAGCCCCGACTACCACTATCTCTCGTGCCCCGACGATATCTATGTTTCGCCAAGTCAGATTCGGCGTTTTGGATTGAAGACGGGTGCAACCGTCGCGGGACAAATTCGTCCACCCAAGGAAAACGAACGTTACTTTGCCTTGTTGCGTGTCGAAGCAATTAATTACCAAGATCCCAACCTGATGGCCGATAAGGTCTCCTTCGATGACTTGACGCCTCTTCATCCGGATCAACGTATCTCGATGGAAACGAGTCACGAGGACATTGAGGGAAGAGTCGTCGACATGATTGTGCCGATCGGGTTCGGTCAGCGTGGATTGATCGTGAGTCCGCCGCGCGCCGGGAAAACGATCCTGATGCAGAAGATGGCGAAAGCCGTGCTGGAGAATTTTCCGGAGACCCACGTGATCATGCTGTTAATTGATGAACGGCCTGAAGAAGTCACGGATATGGAGCGAGAGGTCAAAGGAGAGAATTGTGAGGTGATCAGTTCTACCTTTGACGAACCGCCGTCTCGGCATCTGCAGGTTTCCGAAATGGTTTTGGAAAAAGCAAAGAGGCTCGTCGAATTCGGCCACGATGTTGTGATTTTTCTCGATTCAATTACCCGACTGGCTCGCGCTTGGAACTCGGAATGTCCTCAGTCTGGGAAAATTCTTTCCGGTGGACTCGATGCGAATGCCATGCAAAGACCAAAGCGGTTTTTTGGCTCAGCCCGAAAAGTCGAAGAAGGGGGTTCGTTGACCATTTTAGCGACCGCTCTGATCGACACGGGAAGCAAGATGGACGAGGTTATCTTTGAGGAATTCAAAGGCACCGGAAATCTGGAAATCGTACTCGACCACAAGCTGGTCGACAAACGTATTTGGCCGGCGATCGATATCAATCGCAGTGGAACTCGTCGAGAAGAAATGCTGATGGATCCTGAGGAGTATCGGCGAGTGGTCGTTCTGAGACGTGTGCTCAACGACATGAGTTCACCTGAAGCCATGGAGCTATTGGTCTCCAGATTAGGGAAGACTCAATCGAATGCGGAGTTTTTGATGAGTATGAATTTGACATAAGGAATGTTTTTCGTGCCACGTCATTTGGAAGGTCAACCGGGTGAGACGAAGGGGGCGGTGGCGATCGTTGTTGCTCGATACAACGAATCAATTACGTCCAACTTGTTGAAAGGAGCACTCGAAGCTCTGCAAGAGCATCAAATTCCGGACGATTTGATTTCGGTTGCTTGGGTGCCTGGAGCTTGGGAAGTCGCTTTGGTGGCCGGGCGTTTGGCGGACAGTGGGGATTTTGCGGCCGTAATCTGTCTCGCCGCGGTGATTCGTGGTGAAACCACCCACGACCGGTACATCAACCAGCAAGTCAGCCATTCATTGGGGCAAATTGCCTTACGTTCGGGCGTGCCAACGCTTTTTGGTGTGTTGACCTGCAATTCGCTGGAACAGGCGATCAATCGGAGTGGGGGTCGGGTCGGGAATAAAGGACATGAATGTGCCGTTGCCGCCCTGGAAATGGCCGATCTGATGCGGCAGATGCCGACTGCGAAACACGAAAGCTCCGCAGATTGAACTGGCGTTGTTGATGTTTGTCGCATCAAAAACGCAGCTTGTTCGGCCGGGGAACCGCCGTTGATTCCACTCCTAATTGTGGGAATCTGGCCTGAGTCGGTTGGCCGATTCAGCTCGAATCGTATAATTTGCAGCGAACGAAGCTGACGGTGTTGCTGCCGGTCGGAGCGGTTGCTCTGGACAGGTGAGTAACGCCTTACCCACCCTCAACTAACCTTGAGTGACCGAATGCCCCGACGAAGTCGCGCACGTGAAGTTGCCCTGCAGGTCCTCTACCAGGATGATTTGAACCCCAGTCACAGCATGAGCGCATCCGATGACTTTTTGCGCTCGCGACTGAATCACAACAAGGAGCTGGTTGAATTCGGACAATCACTCGTGTCTGGAACGCGGAGAAATCGGCCCGAACTGGATATATTGTTGGTCTCTCAGGCGGACAATTGGAGCCTGCAGAGAATGGCGGCGACCGATCGAAACATTCTGCGGATGGCTGCCTTTGAAATTCTCTATTCCGAAACCCCCGGACGCGTTGCGATTAATGAAGCCGTCGAATTGGCGAAACGCTTCGGATCGAAGAACTCCGCTCAATTCGTCAACGGTATTTTGGACGGCGTGCTTAAGCTTCGAGATCAAGAATCGGACGCTTGATTCGAATAGCGAGGGGGTGGGCTTCGTTTCGAATGGTCTCGTCTCCGTGACTGTTGCGCCGTAAACTGTGGGAATATCTGCCTCGTGTTTATGTCGATTGAGAGAGTGTCATGGGTTTATTCGATCGTTTTGGGAAAAAGACTGATACACCCCCAACACAAGATCTGGCCGAAACGGCTCAGGCTGAGAAGACCGGGGGATTGTTTTCCCGATTTCGTCGTGGCTTGAAGCGAACCTCGGATTTGCTGAATACGGATATCCGAGATCTTTTTAAGCAGGAGGGGCAGCTGGTTGATGATGAACTTCTTGACCGGCTGTATGCACTGCTGGTTCGAACTGATATGGGGGCGGGGCCCTCGCGAGAAATTCGCGATTCTGTCCAACAAGAGTTTCGTGGGCGAATTGTCCAAATGAACGAAGTCTTGGACCGCGTCAAGGCGAAGCTGCTCGAATACATGGCTCAAGAACAATCTCCCCTGGCGACGGCCGCCAAGGGTCCCACGGTCATCTTGGTCGTCGGAGTTAACGGATCGGGCAAGACGACTTCGATTGCAAAGCTAACGCAGATGTGTGTCGAGCGAGGTGATCAAGTTGTTTTGGGCGCGGGCGACACTTTTCGCGCTGCTGCTGTGGAACAATTGACGATCTGGTCCGAACGACTTGGGGCAGACATTGTCAAAGGACAGTCCGGAGGTGATCCAGCGAGCGTTGCTCATCGGGCCGTGGCTCGAGCTCTCGAAACAAATGCAGACACTTGTATTATCGACACCGCGGGACGTTTGCAGACGCAGTCCAACCTGATGGAAGAGTTGTCGAAGATTCGACGTGTGATCGAGAAACTGATTCCTGAAGCGCCACACGAAGTGATTCTCGTTTTGGATGCGACGGCCGGGCAAAACGGTCTGAGCCAAGCCAAGGGCTTTTCCGATGCCGTTCACTGTACCGGCATCGTACTCGCCAAACTGGATGGTACCGCCAAGGGAGGGGTGGTGATTCCGATTCGGCAGCAGTTCGAAATTCCCGTGAAGTACATCGGCGTGGGTGAGCAGGCCAGTGATTTGGCTGTCTTTAGCCCCCAAGAGTTCGTGGATGCGCTGTTCGCGACGGACTAAAGATCCTTGCTCCTCATCCGTTCCTCTGTCCGTTTGACCGGGTTGGCTTCCACTCGAAGTCGCGATACGGCTCCCATGGAGAGGCGCTCCTCACCGGTGTAAAACCCAGAAAAACCACCTAATCGTCAAAGTTTCACCAGAAGCTGTAACGGCTGGGAAAGGTTTAACGGAAGAAATAGTCGTAATGGATCCACCGCTTATACCGGTCGATAGTCAGTTCCAGATGGCTGCGACCGCGGCAGCAATTGAGTTGAACGGCAAAGGCGGATCGCTCGCTCGCCGCTCCGGAGCAAATCCAAGGGACAGAAGGCGCTGAGAACTGTTCGAACGAATGCTGGCCTTTGCCAATTTCCTCTTTATTTTGCAAACATGGGCCGGGTAACGAGCGGTTGGGAGTCAAATCGCCCGATCTGCACTCTGCATTGCAAGCCTTCATGATCTCCACACGCGGTGATCTCCACACGCGGTGATCTCCACATGTTTCAGGATCTCCACATGTTACAGATGTCTAATCGGTTTGATATTGGTTTGAACCAATGATTGAGGCCGATCGTTTTCTCGAATGCTGGCTGTCTGAGTTTAAATCTTGCCGATGTCCCTTCTGTGCGAGCCAGCTGTTTGTTCTGGTCGACCGAGACGATTCGGTCTTGGGGATCGAAGACAGGGCGACTTTCTTTGTTTTGGCTGCAATGCAGAAGAGGTTTGGCTTTGCCGTTAGCTTCGTGAATGGTTAGTCGAATCGATTTGAGGGCAGTTTGACGACTCGCGCCGCCGTAGATACTGCGTGATCCAGTAGCTCAACGTATTCGATAAACTCTACCAAACCGGCATCTTTCAACGTTCGCTTAGGAATTGTGAACGTATTCAGCAAAGCTTAACAGTTGGCCAAAAGAAACACCAGTTCTTGATGATGTTGAGCTGAATCTGGCTGGAATGTGAAACCGATAGATCCACTCAGGAGAAAAATGTACGGCGAATTCGACCGAGGCATTTTCTCTCAATATTTTTGTTTTTAACCGCAACGTTGAGACCCTCCACGGCGCACTGACTCGCGTCGTTTCTCGCTAGTTTCCACGGATTTGGAGAAAAGAATCATGAGACTATCTACATGGGCCTGCGCCTGGGCAATGACTGGGTGCCTGTTCATGGGCGACGCGATGGCGCAAGAGTTGCGTCAGCCGTTTTCTGTGCAGCCGGCCGGTTTTGACTACAATCGCTACTTGCAAGAAGAATCTTCGCCGAGTGATGTTCCTCCTCCAGTGAGCATCTCGGAGCAAGCAGAAGGCAATCAGGAGCACGCTGAATCGCACTCCGAACCGCACGCTGCATCGGCTGCGGTCGGAGGCAGCTGTTGCGATACGGGATGCGACAGCGGTTGCTGCAGCACCGGATGCGGTTGTAGCACTTGCGATTGGTGCTGCCTGGGTGAGGCGTTCTCGATCTCAAGCTATCTCTTCTGCGATGGCTCGCCATGGTCGGTTGGTGGCTGGACGCAGTTTGGATACACGCAACGTTCCACTGGTTTGTTCAACAATCTTCCCGGTGATATTAACCTTGCACAGCAATGGGCTTGGATCGAAAAAGAAGCTCATGGCGAATGCTGCTGGGACTGGGGTTTCCGCGCCGACATGATGTACGGTACCGATGGCTACGATACTCAGGCGTTTGGTAACGATCCAGGCGAATGGGATTTTCAGAATGGCTTCGACCACGGTCGTTATGCCTTCGCTATCCCGCAATTATACGGCGTACTCGAAAAAGGCGATCTGAGCATCAAGTTCGGTCACTTCTTCACCCTGGTTGGATATGAAGTAGTTCCGGCTCCCGATAACTTCTTCTACAGCCACTCCTACACCATGTACAACAGCGAACCGTTCACCCACACGGGTGCTCTCGCTACCTACTCGGTGAGCGACAACCTCGAGGTCTACGGTGGTTGGACTGCTGGTTGGGACACTGGTTTCGACGTGAATGACGGCGGAAGCAACTTCCTTGGTGGTTTCAGTGCATCGCTAACAGACGACCTGAGCTTGACCTACATCACCACGATCGGCGACTTCGGCTTCCTCGGCGACGACGGCTACAGCCATAGCGTGGTTCTGGATGCAACGCTGACCGACCGACTGAACTACGTCTTCCAGACTGATTACCTGGACGTCAACAGCACTGGCCAGCTTAGCTACGGCATCAACCAGTACTTGTTCTACACCATCAACGATTGCCTGGCCGCAGGTGCTCGAGTTGAATGGTGGAAGTACAATCCAAACGTAGCAGGCGAAAGCATGGTCTCGTTGTACGAAGCCACATTCGGTGTCAACTTCCGACCCCACTCGAACTTGGTTATCCGACCTGAAATTCGAGATAACTGGGCTCCTTCAAGCAAAGCCGCTATGAACAATGGCGATGTCAACACCTCGATCTTCGGTGTCGACGTCATCGCTACCTACTAGTGTGAGCTGACTTAAAGAGTTGATTTCGAAAGGGTCGCGTTCTCGGACGCGGCCCTTTTTTTTGGGGGGGAGCCTGCGACTTTTCTCTTTGGTTTTCCCAATCCGTTCGCGTCTCGACCTCTCTTTGCCATCAGGATAGTCCTTGCTAGGTGGCGCGGCTATCGGTGCCGCATCCTTGTGCAGCCCTTTTCAGCCCTCGGCAGTTCGATGGTTGATGTTGGTTTTATAAATGCCTACCGGATAGACGTTTAAGTCTTCTCTTGTGGCGAAAAGTCGTCTCCGTTCGGCATTCTGGCACGACGCTTGCATTGCTGCCCATCGGAACTGCATTGATTCCGGGCCCGTTTCGATCAGTTTTCTGGGTGAGCCTCATTGGCTCGAGATATGACTATCCTTCTCACAAGGCAAGACGATTATGTTTGACCACGCGATACTATTTCGGAAAAGCTTGCTGCTTGCGGCGGTATTTGGACTAATGATCGGGACAGTCGGATCGGTTTCGCTGGCTCAGGAGGAGGCTACCGCGACGAAGGAGGCTACCGCGACTGAAGCGACCCCCCCAGCAGAAGCCACGAAGCCAGAAGCACCGGCCGAATCAGCGTCGGTATTGGCTTTTGCTTTCGACAACTTTGCTCTCTTTATTTGTGCTGTCCTGGTCTTGTTCATGCAGGCCGGATTCGGGATGCTCGAAGCCGGTCTGAACACGGCGAAGAGTACGGTGAATATTCTCTGTAAGAACCTGATGGATCTTTGTGTCGGAGTGTTGCTCTTCTTTTTCGTTGGATACGGACTGATGTACCCCGGCTATGAAGAGGGTGACAACAAGTACATCAACTTTGGAGCGCCGATGATCAGTGCTTTCGATGGAGAGCCGGGCCCTGGAGTTTTGCTGCCGCAGGTTGATTTCCTCTTCCAGGTTGCTTTTGCTGCAACTGCAGCGACCATCGTCTCTGGCGCCGTTGCCGGACGGATGAAATTTGGATCTTATCTCATTTATAGTGCATTCTTGACCGGTTTGATTTATCCTATCAGCGGATATTGGAAATGGGGTGGTGGTTGGCTCGATCAGCTTGGGTTCTATGATTTTGCTGGTTCGATCGTCGTGCACGCGGTGGGTGGTTTCGCTGGGTTGGCAGGAGCCATTGTTTTGGGGCCGCGTTTAGGAAGATTTGTTGACGGAAAGTCGAATCCGATTCCTGGACACAATTTGACGTTTGCTGCTCTCGGAGTATTTATTTTGTGGGTGGGGTGGTACGGCTTTAATCCTGGTAGTCAGTTGGCTTTTTCGTCTGTTGCAGATATTGAGGCTGTTGTCATGATTGCCACTAACACGACGCTTGCTCCTGCTGCCGGTGGAATCGTCTGCATGCTGATCGCATGGCTGATCTACGGCAAGCCTGACTTGACAATGGGGCTCAACGGGGCACTCGGCGGTTTAGTCGGTATCACGGCTAACTGTGACAGCGTGACAAACCTTGAAGCCATCGCGATCGGTGGTGTGGCCGGTGCTGTTGTCTTGTTTGGCGTCCTGTTGCTCGAGAAGCTTAAGATCGACGATCCAGTCGGAGCATTCCCTGTCCACGGGTTGGCCGGGATTTGGGGCGGTATCGCAACTGGTATCTTTGGCGATTACGCTTTGGGAATTCAAGTGCTTGGATCACTCGTGATTCCACTGTGGGCGTTTTCTACGATGTTTATCCTGTTTGCTGTGCTCAAAGCGATTGGCTTCTTGAGAGTTTCGGCGACGGATGAAGAAATCGGTCTGGATATCTCCGAGCACGGTATGCGAGCTTACGGGCCGGGCACTGTGAGTGCTGGAGGACAAAACTAAGGAAATTGATGAAGCTTTCTTCGGCTCTTGCCTGGGGCCAGAAGGATACCCCAAGGGTTCGGGGAAGTGTCCGCCTCATTTCCTCGAACCGGGGTATTTCTTATTGAGCTTGAAACGTGACTCAGAAATGGGTCACGTTTTTTTTTGAGGGCACTCTTGCGCTGGAAGGGATGCCAAGTTAATCGTTCGCTGCCCCGCAGTGCGCTGTTTAGCTGCTTTGCTGATCCACTCGAACTTTCCATCACTTTTCTGTCGTTGGTGACGAGCAGGCGGAATAATTTTGACCGCTTGAGGACGCCTTCGAGGGCAGACTCACTTAGGTGGAGTAGACCCAACGGCCCAACAAGAGTGTGGGGACCAAAAGCGCCAGGACGCATACCGCGTAGAACGGCCCGACAACGGCGAGACAGATTGCCGCGTTGAGAACGATCAGTGTCATGATTGCTTGCTTTACTGCAGCTTGGACATGCGAGGGGGTGGGCGAATGAATCGCGTGGCCGCAGCGACGAAAGACTGCAAAAGTGAGAACGATCAAGAGTAAAGGCCAGACGACGGCGTTTGTGAAGAGCGTAGGCGTTGCTGCGGGAGAAAACGGAAATAGGCCGAGCAACACGATTCCGAGCAGCATGACGGTCGTGGCTGAAATTAAACGGGAACGACGACTGTCGTGGGCCTCGTTTCTCGCAAACCAAGTGACCCCTACGATATAGACTCCCATCCCACCCGCGACGAGCCATTGGTCGGCGTTGAAGCCGAAAAGGGACGAAAAGTTCCGATCGATGCTCATGCCGAGTAAGACATTCAGGAGACGACAACTGCCCATCGCCAGGGGAGCGAGAAAAGTTTTTTTGACGACTCCATCGTAGGTGACGATCATGAATGCCAGTAACGTGGCGATGATTCCCGCTCGCGAAGTTGAGCCTTGCTCAAAGGCATGAAGTGTATCAACGAGCCAAGCGGAACTGATTCCAAATGCGAGCAATGCAACGCCCAGGATCGTCGCGCTACCTTTGTTGATACGACCGGAGGGTAGCGGGCGATCCGGCCGGTCTCGCTGGTCAACGGCAAAATCGAAAACATCGTTTAGAACCATACCCGCGAGATAGAGGCAGGAAGATGCGATTACCAGTCCTGAGAATGTAAATATCTGTTCGGGAAGTTTGCCGCCGACAAATAAAAACCCCATCGTGACGTCAGCAACGGCTGTGAACACATTTGGGATTCTGAGTAATTGAAGATAGGCAAGCAGCCGTGAACTCGATCTGGATGCAGAATTCATCAAATCGCTGCCCTGCTCTGTTTTGATGACGCCGTTTTGATGGCCTAGGTGAACGTAATTCCAATCTCGTTCGCAATCTTCATCAAGTATTCTCGCGCCTCGTGGGCGGCCTGATCGGGGCTGTCGATATAGGGATAAAGTTCGACCGTGACCCAATCATCATAGCCTGTCGCCTGGATCGCTTTCAGAGTTGCTGCAAAATCAATTGCTCCGGTGCCAGGGATCATGTGCTCATGTACCCGCGACGCGGCGATGTCCTCGAAGTGATAATGGCGTGTGTACGGCGCCATCTTTTCGACCCAGTCTTCGGGATCTTCGTTAACACAATAAGCGTGTCCAATGTCAAAATTCAGTCCGATCATTTTCGAGTCAATTCGATCGGTGAAGGCGAGGTATTGGTCGAAACGTTCGATCAGAAGTTCCGGCTCTGGCTCAATTAATAGTTGCACGCCGAGGTTTTCTGCGACCTCGACGCATGGCATGAATTCATCATAAAAAAGATTGGCCGCATCATCCCAGCTTTGTCCGGCGGCCAAATGGCCGCCGGGTTCGGTCGTGATATTTGGCGCACCAATCTCCTTGGCCAACATTAAGGCACGTTTCGTGTGCTCACGGCGGATAGCTCGATAGTGAGGATCGGGATCGGTCCAGCCGGGGTGCCAGTAGGGCTGTCGGGGATCATCAATTGCGTTCATCATGAACGCATTGATGTTCGCCACCGTCAGGTGATGTTCTTCGAGGTGATCGCGAATCGACTGTTTACGTTCTTCTAATAAGCCGGCGGGCCAAGCGTGTGGCACATCCGCCAAAACTTCGATTCCACGGTATCCCAGGCTCGAAATCTTTCGGATCGTATCTTCAATCGAGAAATGCATGTAAGCATTACTGCTGAAGGCCAATTTCATTCCATCGCTCCTCGAAAATCTGTCAACCAAACTCAAGATTCTACCTTGAACCTATCGCCCTCGAAACCGCACCTGCGGGGGCGATGGATTTAGCTGCTTGCGCTGCGGTAACTGGCTAATGCACGCTGGAAAATCAGCCGGCTGGCAAGCAAACTACCCAAAGTTGCGACGATTGCGAAAGCAGCCAATTGCGAGCTGCTGCTGTTCCAGGGCTGCAGCGGTTTCGCCAGCAGGCGGGCCGGGACATTGATCACGATCAGTACAGGGATAATGAAAGTGAAGAAGTTCCGAAGCGGCTGTCCGAAGGTGCCGGAGTAGATTTCCATCGGGTATCGCGAAAAATTCGTGATATAGAACCAAAAGTTGTACAGCGTTTGATTGCGACCAAGCCAAATGCTCGTCGCGGCCAGACTGATCATCAGGCTGTAAAGAATCGTGACACCACAGGCGAGGTAGAATGGGTAGAGGAAAAATGCGATAGGATGGATTGTGAGTGGATTTTGGCTCCGCGTGGTTAGCTCAATCAGGCTCACAATGAGCAGGATCATACCCACGCCAAAGTTTGCAAGAGAAGACCATTCGACGCGATGGATGGAGATTAAAAATTGGGTATCGATCGGTTTTAACAAGGCAAAATCTAGATTGCCTGAGCGGATCAATTCGCTGAATTCTTGGGCATTTGGCATGAAGAAAGCTTGCACCACGCTGTTGATAAGCATGGTGGTGGCCAAGAAGACAAAAAACTGATATTTGCCCCAGCCCGTTCCGTCTGTTGTAGTGGCGCCAATTTCTGTCGTGTATTGGAAAATCAAAAGATAGAAGCCAAGGTTCATCAACACCCAGGACATGGATGAGATACATTCGATCAGGAAATTTGATCGAAAGGACATGTCACGCACCAAACTATTTCGGACGATCGTCCAAAACACGGTTGAATAGGATGTTCGGTGTGGCGAGCTCATCCCTTTTAGCCTCCAAATCCGCTGTAGCGATTGATTCCACGACGCCAAAGCACACGACTCAAGAAAATAAAGAATAAGATCCAGAGCGCCTCAATCAGCAAGCCTTTGACCAGCGCCATTCCCTCGATTTTTCCGAGAAAGACTGCCGACGGGAAATAAGCCAAGTATTGAAGTGGGAGCCACTCGACAATTGTCCGCCAGGGTTCCGGCAACATATCGAGCGGAAACATGTGTCCGGATAGGAAAAAACTAAATAGCATGTAGACGAATAATAACGAGCTCACCTCGAGGAACCAAAAACTGATGAGTCCGATGCACGATTCCAGGAAGAAGCCCAGTAGGAATCCCATCACGAGCGAACTGGCAAAAGCCAGCAGGGTAATCGGGTCGGGCCAGCCATCGTTAAAGTAGTTTCGGCAAACGAAGAACACAAATGCGAACGGTAATGTGGCTACCGAGTAATAAGCCAGTTTGTGTGCGATTCGCGAAAGCAACAGAAATCCAGTCATGTCAATTGGCTGAATCAGAAACTTTTTGATTTCACCATTTCGCACTTGCAAGCCGATCCCGCTGGCCAACGCCGGCATACTTGAGAAAGCGCGGCTTATCATCGTCAGCAGATAATAGGCCACGAAGTCGTGGTAACTGTAATTTCGGATTGTGCCGGATGTGTCTCGGGCATCACCATTCATGCCCTCGAAGATTGCCGCCCAAAGAAAGATCTGAGTCACGATTGGTAGGAACCGCATCAGCGTACCCAAGGCAAAATCGCCTCGGTAAACCAAACGTTCCTCGAGGGCGATTTTCAGGATCGTCCACCAAGTGGCTACTCTTGCGAACATTTGAAACCGTCGTTATTTCGTTGGGGTTGCCGAATGGGGGCCTTCGGAGTACATGCTGGCGATCACTTCCTCGAGCGGTGGATCTTCGACGCTGACGTCCTCGATCGAATGGCGATCCAGGATGGAAGCCAGGCTGCGAGCGACGTATTGTCGTTCAATTCGCAGTGTTGCCTTGGGAGATTCGATTTTCAGGATTTGGCCGTAGCGATCTAAATCTGTTGGAACGCTGTCTTCGGCAAACAACAACGTCACTAATTTGGAGCCGCTGAAGCGATCCACGATGCCTTTCAGCGAACCGTCGTATTTGATTTGACCATCGGTGATGATGATGACACGTTGGCAGAGGGCTGCCACATCCTTCATGTAGTGGCTGGTGAGCAGGACCGTGGTGTTTCGCTCCTGTTGATATTGCTTGAGGAATTGTTGAATGTTGTATTGAGCGACAACATCGAGTCCGATGGTTGGTTCATCCAGAAATAGCACTCGCGGAGAATGGAGCAATGCGGCGATGAGTTCCATCTTCATACGCTCGCCAAGTGATAATTCCCGGACCGGTTGTTTCAAGAGTCTGGCGACGCCCAGCAATGACGTAAGTTGGTCGCAAGTACGATTGAATTCTTGGGAATCGATCCGATAAATCTGCTGATGCAAGCGAAGAGATTCTTGGGCCGGTAGATCCCACCACAATTGGTTCTTTTGTCCCATCACCAACGCGAATTGGCGACGATATTCGTTTTCCCGCTTCCAGGGGACGTGCCCGAGCACGGTCGCTTGCCCTGATGTGGGGTAAACGACACCGGAGAGCAGTTTCAAGGTGGTGGTCTTGCCGGCTCCATTCGGCCCCAGAAAGGCGACGAATTCCCCCGATTGGACCGTCAGGTCGATGGATCGCACCGCCTCAACGTCACGGTATTCACGCCGGAACAGACCGCGCAGCGACGCGCCAAGCCCTTCTTGCTTCTGATAGACGCGATAGGTTTTGACGAGGTCTCGGATTTCAATGGTCGGCATGGCGTGGATTATAGAAGGCACAGCATTTGACGGGAAGTGTCGCTGACTGACCAATTGTTTGATCTAAGTACCGTTTGCAGCCCAAGTTGGATCGCGTTGTCGCAGTTGGGGCCTTTCGCTATAATCCGCGCTGCGTTGGCTGGATGACGGCCTCGGGACGGCTGGCTCCGGATTGCAGTCTGGCGAAGTTCCCCCCATTTGGCGAAAATATCGTGACCCTCTCTCTCTATCCTCGCATCGGTATCGGCCACGATACGCACCGTTTGGGTGAAGGTGGCCCGTTGCGTTTAGGCGGGGTGGAGGTGGAGTGCGATCGCCACCTGGTGGGGCATAGCGACGCCGATGTTCTCTTGCATGCTGTCACGGATGCATTGTTGGGTGCGATCTCCTCCGGGGATATTGGAGAGCTCTTTCCTGATACGGATGACGCTAACGATCAACGCGATTCGGCCGATTTTGTACTGGCTGCTCTGGGGAAAGTCCAGGCGGTTGGATTTCAGGTCGGCAATCTGGATTGTGTGATCCATGCTCAAAGGCCGAAGCTGTCAGCCTACAAAAAGCCGATTTGCCACCGATTGGCGGAACTGCTCCAGGTGCCACCCGAAGCGGTGGGCGTCAAAGCCAAAACGGGTGAGTTGGTTGGGCCGGTGGGCCGCCGGGAGGCGATCGTGGCACAGTGTGTCGTGTTGCTCATCCCCGCATGTAGTTAGGAAACAGGAAACGGATTGAATTCTTCTCGGCGACTGAACGGACCAAGCTATGACGACTACCGCAGCAAAACAAACGACGAGTAAGGCGACTCCAACTGTGAAGATCCGCATCTATAACTCACTAACCCGTCAAAAAGAGGAGTTTGAGACGATTCAGCCGGAAAAGGTTGGAATCTACCTTTGTGGACCCACCGTGTATCGCGAAGCCCACATTGGGCATATGGTCGGACCGGTGATCTTTGACACGATTAAGCGATATTTGACTTACTGTGGCTATGATGTGACTTGGGTCGTCAATATTACGGATGTCGATGACAAGCTGATCCAGGAGTCAAATCGCCGCAAAATTTCGATGTCTGAAGTTGCTGAAGAGATGACGGCCGATTACTTGGGAAATCTGGCCGCATTCGGTGTCGATCAAATTGACCACTTGCCGCGCGCAACTGAGAATATGCCGCAAATCATTCTTTTCATCGAGCGTCTCGTCAAGCAAGGGTTCGCCTACGAATCCGCAGGGGATGTCTATTTTCAGGTCGAGAAAAACGCGGACTACGGCAAGTTGAGTAATCGCTCGGTTGACAGCTCACAAGGCGAAGGCGGGGAGATGGCCGCTCGTAAGCGATCTCCGAATGATTTTGCCCTGTGGAAACAAGCAAAAGCGAACGAACCCTCCTGGACCAGTCCTTGGGGAGAGGGACGCCCCGGTTGGCATATCGAATGTTCTGCCATGAGTCACGAAATTCTAGGCGAAACATTCGATATTCATGGCGGCGGACTCGATCTGATCTTTCCGCATCACGAAAACGAGCTTGCCCAAAGCGAGTGCTGTCATGGTAAGCCGATGGTGCGGTACTGGATGCACAACGGGCTAATGAAAGCTGCGGCCGCCGGAAAAGTTGGCGGAAAAGCCGAGCGAGAGCAAGCTGACGTCGACACTAAAATCAGTCGCTCCAAAGGTGCCGGTGGGCTGGCGGAGCTGATCGAGCAGCAAGGGGGCGAACGATTGCGATTCTTCCTGCTTCGCACCCACTACCGCAGCACGATTGTCTTTGGCGAAGAGGGCTTGGCCGAGGCTGGCACGGCACTGGATTCCTTCTATCGGTTCTTTGAGCGATTCGAGCGGATTCTGGGGGAAGATTTCTACAAGTTAGTGGCCCCCTCTCGCCGCAGCGAAGAACAGCCCGCTGGCGAGGATAACGGCATCGTCACGGCCGTGAATGCGAAGCGAATCGCTTTTCTCGAAAAAATGGATGATGACTTCAACACGGGAGCGGCCGTAAGCGAACTGTTCGAATTAGTCCGGCTGCTGAATAAATTTATTGATGATTGCCAGCTCGAAGATGCAAAAAAAAGAACCGATACCAATCTCACCACGCTTCGGTTGGGTGCGACGACGCTGAAGGAGCTGAGTGCAATCTTGGGCTTGTTCCAGCAACCACTCACCGCAGCTGCCGGCAACGATGCGTTGGTCGACGATCTCATGCAGCTGCTGATCCAATTGCGAGCATCGGCACGGGGAAAGAAGGATTTTGAAATGGCCGACCAAATCCGCAATGGCCTGACTGATTTGGGGATTACGTTGGAAGATCGTAAAGACGGAACAGGCTGGAAGCTGGGCTGATCATTTCTAATCCTTGTCATTCGAGAAAACTCCATGGACGGACTAAGGGTTTTAGGGGTCGATCCCGGATTGAACTTGACCGGGTACGGCGTGTTGATCGTTGAGCAGCGGCGCGTGCGGTTGGCGGAAGCAGGTGTGGTGCGTGGTGGTTCGGCGAATTCCCAGTTGGAAAAACGCGTGCGACGCATTCACGAAGGAATTGTTGATGTGATCGAGAGTTGTCAGCCTGATGTGCTGGCGTTAGAAAATCTCTATTCGCATTATCAGCGACCTAATACGGCCATCTTGATGGGGCACGCGCGTGGTGTGATCTGTTTGGCCGCGGCTCAAAAGGAAATACCCGTTCATGGGTACGCGGCTACACAAGTGAAGAAAATACTCACCGGGAGTGGGCGAGCTCCGAAACTGCAAGTGCAGCAGGCGGTGCAACGGGAGCTGAGACTGGCTGACTTGCCTGATCCTCCTGATGTTGCGGACGCCTTAGCAATCGCAATGTGTCACTATTATCTCAGCGGGACGCCTTCGATTGCGTAATCCGTTCAGAATCTGTTGGTCAGGTCAGGTATGACAGTCGTTTGCCTGCCGGAAAGGATGTTGGCTTTGATCACTAAGATTACAGGGAAAATCTTGCGAGTTGGCGACGACTCGTTGCACTTGGCCATTGATGCATTTGAATACCAAGTCCTGATTCCTGAATTCGTGCGACGACAATTGCAAAACCGGCTCGGTGAAAAAGCCAGTTTGCACACCATCGAATATCTTGAAGGCAATCCGACGCAAGGGCGCTTGGTGCCACGAATTGTCGGCTTTCAAAGCGAAGTGGAGCGAGAATTCTTTGAGCTGTTCTGTTCTGTCGATGGCGTTGGAGTTCGAAAGGCATTACGTGCGATGGTGCGTCCTGTTCAAGAAGTCGCCGCCTCCATCGAAGAACAGGACGTGAAAGCCCTGTCGGCGCTGCCTGGTATCGGCCCCGCAACCTCCGAACGCATCATCGCAAAGCTTCGGCGGAAAGTGCCAAAGTTCGCCTTGCTGGTTTCGGAGTCGCTGGCTCAATCGGGTGGTGAGGCGAAATCGGATGTGGTTAGTGAAACGTTCGAGGTATTGCGCAGCCTCGGACACTCGGAAACCGATGCCCGCCGTCTTTTAGATCAGGCACTGAAGACCAAGAAAAAAGTCAAAGATGTTGAGGCGTTAATCCAACTGGTTTACGAGCAAAGCCAGTAAAACTAGAGCGGGAGGTGACCATCGGGATCGGGGTTCACCGTTCAGAACTGAAGTTCGGTGACTCCGGTCGAGGCTTCCGTCTGGTATAACTCAAACCGTTGAATCGACACGAGTTGAAGGGCTGGTGATGTCACGCGAGACAATTTTATCGGGTGAGCCTCAAGGGGAAGATGGTGATCGCGATCTGCGGCCACAATCCATCGATCAGATGGTAGGGCAGCGCAGCGTTTATGAGCGGTTAAAGATCGCCGTCGATGCGGCTGTGAAACGAGAAGATCCGTTGGGCCATATCTTGTTTGATGGGCCACCTGGCTTGGGCAAGACGACATTTGCGCTCTGTCTTCCCAAGGAAATGGGCGTCAACGTTCAACTGACCAGTGGCCCGACTTTGCAGGCTCCCAAGGATTTGGTTCCCTATTTGACAAATGCCGAAGCTCGGTCGGTTTTGTTTATTGATGAAATACATCGTCTCCCCAAAGCAGTTGAAGAGTACCTCTACACTGCAATGGAGGACTTTCGTGTCGATTTGGTGCATGGTGAGGGCACCAACGCTCGCACCTTGAACCTGTGGATTAAGCCCTTCACGCTGATCGGTGCGACCACTCGGGCCGGTTTACTCTCTGCGCCGTTACGGGACCGTTTTCACATCCGCGAGCATCTTGATTTTTACTCTCTGGCTGAACTCACCGAGATTCTCCAGCGGAGTGCGGCGAAACTGGCCGTCGAAATCGACAACGCTTCGGCGGAAGAAATCGGGCGACGCAGTCGTGGTACGCCCCGGGTGGCTAATAATTTACTGCGATGGGTACGTGACTACGCCACCAGCAAGGCGAACGGTGTCATTGACCTGTCTGTCACCGATGCAGCGCTTGAAATGGCGGGTATTGATGGCATGGGCCTCGATCGACAGGATCGAAAGTATCTGGAAACATTAATTCGTGTGTTTGCCGGCGGGCCTGCCGGAGTCGAGGCCATCGCGCACACCATGAACACTGCGACGGACACGTTGGCGGATGAAGTAGAGCCATTTCTGCTGCGTTCTGAATTTGTTGTCCGTACGCCCCGAGGTCGCATTGTGACGGCGAGAACTTATGATCATCTGAAAATGACTCCGAATACGGATGATTCGGGCGGCGATCAGTATCCCCTGTTTTCCTAGGGCCCTATTTTCTGTTCACGACGCGGCTTGTGGGGCGAAGCGGCTGATGGCAGTTGACAGCATGCCCGAACCCCAATAAGATCCGGGGTTTAAGCATGCCCGTCAGGCCGATCTGACGGGTGCGACCGGATTACGAAGTAGCAGGGTAAGAGTCATGGCTGTCCCAAAGCGAAAACATTCCAATTCTCGGTCCGGTAAACGTCGGTCTCACGACGCAAAGAAGGCTCGTCAGCTGTCTTTCTGTCCCCAGTGCAGTGGAGCTGTCCCGACGCATGTAGTTTGCCCGAAATGCGGCTACTACATGGGGCGTACCGTTGTGCAAATGGAAGAAGGTTAACCCACGGGCACCCTTCCAAGGACTCGGTACATTGAGTAAGACGGCGTTTTTGTTTCCCGGACAAGGGGCCCAGGCCGTTGGCATGGGGCAACAAGTCGCGGAATCAGTTCCGGCAGCTCGTCGACTTTTCGACGAAGCGGAGGGGATCTTGGGCTACGATCTGGCCCGACTTTGCGCGAAAGGGCCGGTCGAAGAACTCGACTCGACGGTTTACAGCCAGCCCGCGCTTTTCGTCTGCAGTTTGGCTGCGGTTGAGCAGATTCGCAGCGAAACTCCTGAGATTCTCAACTTGGCCACCGCGTCGGCCGGTTTGAGTTTGGGAGAATATACCGCCCTCGTCTTCTCGGGGGTGATGGAATTCGAGCACGCTTTGAAAGTCGTGCAAGTGCGAGGCGAAGCCATGCAGGCGGCTGCTGACGCAACGCCGAGCGGCATGGTGAGTGTCTTGGGGCTCGACCTTTCCAAGGTCGAGGAATTGTGTGATCAATCCCGTGTCGAGGGGGAAGTGCTGCAAATTGCAAATTATCTTTGCCCCGGGAATATTGTGGTCTCAGGGCATAATGCGTCGTGCGAGCGACTTGTGGAGAACGCAGGGGCCGCGGGAGCGATGAAGGTTGTTGCCCTCGCCGTCGCCGGTGCTTTTCACACGCCGATTATGGAAAGCGCCCTTGAACGCTTAGCTGACGCTTTGGCGTTAGTGCCCATGTCGTCGCCACGGATCCCTGTGGTGTCGAATGTAGATGCTCAAATCCATTCCGATCCAGAAGAGATTCGCGATGTCCTGATTCGACAAGTTGTGAGCCCTGTTCAATGGGAAAGCTCGATGCGACTTTTGCTGGCTGACGGCTACTCGAATTTCTACGAGGTCGGGCCAGGGCGCGTGCTGCGAGGATTGTTGCGACGGATTGACCGTAAGGCCAGTTGCGCCAACGTAGGATAATCAAAATTTTGTCGAATCCAGACGACCCTTCATGAGGAATGAGGAACTGATGAGTGAGAATGCCGCGAGTTGTCTGGGGGTGGATCTTTCGGGTCAAACAGCGATCGTTACCGGAGCGTCTCGAGGTTTGGGGAAAGCAATGGCCGAAGCACTCGGAGCGAGTGGTGCTCGAGTTGCTTGCGTCGCGAGAAATGTCGAAAAACTTGCCGAAACGGTCAAGGTAATCGAGTCAACCGGTGGGCAAGCCAGCGCTTTTCCTTGTGATGTGACCGATCGGGAAGCGGTGGACAAGATTGTTGATGACATCGCTGAAGATTGGGGCAAGATTGACATTCTTGTGAATAACGCTGGGATTACCCGAGATACGTTGTTGCCGCGAATGTCGGATGCCGAGTGGGAGGACGTAATTAATACCAACCTGCGAAGTGCATTTTTGTGGAGCCGGGCTGCTTCCCGCCACATGATGCGGGCTCGATTCGGAAGAATCATTAACATTACCAGCGTTTCGGGGTTGATGGGCAATCCGGGGCAAACGAATTATTCGGCTTCCAAGGCGGGTTTGATCGGCTTGACGCGAAGTCTCAGTCGCGAGTTAGCCGGGCGAAAAGTGACCATTAATGCGGTAGCACCTGGCTTTATTGAGAGCGACATGACGGCCACGCTGGGGGAGATTGTGGTTACAGAAGCTAAAAAAAGGATTCCTGCCAAGCGCTTGGGTCGGCCTGACGAAGTGGCTGCGGCAGTTGTGTTCTTGGCGAGTTCTGCGGCGAGTTACATCACAGGCCAAGTCCTGACAGTCGATGGTGGAATGACAGGCTGACCTGGTCATCTGGAGGATTCTAATTGTGTCTTGACCCCCTTTGCAGGAATCCTCTATCTTGTTCTGCTTAAATGGATCAGATTTTTTCGTGTTGATATTTACATTTAAACCTGGGGCGAGTCTGTCCCGAATACACCTATTTAGGAGGGCGCCAAGGTGGCAGATGTTTCTCAACGAGTGATTGACATCGTGGCGGAGCAGTTGGGCGTCGACAAAGAGAAAGTCGCGCCAGAAACTTCGTTCGTCAACGATTTAGGAGCTGATTCGTTGGACACGGTCGAGCTCGTGATGGAGTTGGAAGAAGAGTTTGATACCAATATTCCTGATGATGCGGCTGAGAAGATTCAAACGGTCGGTCAAGCGATCGAGTTTATTGAGAAGGCTCAAGCGTCCTAATCTATTAGGCGGCAATTATGAAACGACGGGTTGTCGTAACCGGGTTGGGCGTGGTTACGTCGCTGAGTTGTCACGTGGACGATCTGTTTGATCGTGTTGTGGCTGGCGAAAGCGGCATTCATGAACTGCGCATTTTCGATACCGAAAAGTTCAAAGTGAGCTTCGCGGGTGATCTTTGGGACTGGAAACCAACGGATTGCATTCCTCCCAAAGAACTCAAGCGAATTGATAGGTTTAGTTCCTTCGCTCTCGTTGCAGGAACGGACGCCGTTCAAAGCTGCGGTATGGACTTCTCAAGCGAAGATCCATTTCGCTGTGGAGTGATTCTTGGGTCCGGTATCGGTGGACTCCAGGAAATTGAGACGCAAGTCGAGCGACTGTTGTTCAAGGGTCCTGATCGCGTGTCAGCGCTGACCATTCCCAAGCTGATGCTCAATGCGGCGGGCGGAAACCTGTCGATCAAATATGGCATGCGAGGTCCCAACTACACCGTGGCCACCGCTTGTGCGAGTGCGACCAACGCCATTGGTGATGCCTTAAAGGCGATCCAGTACGATGACGCTGACGTGATGGTGACTGGCGGCACGGAAGCGGCCATTACCCCCATGGGGATCAGTGGCTTCGCAAACATGAGGGCTCTGTCGGAACGAAATGATGATCCGACCCGAGCGAGCCGCCCATTCGATCTTGATCGTGATGGCTTTGTGCTCAGTGAGGGAGCGGGCATTCTTATCTTTGAAGAGCTGGAGCACGCAAAGGCTCGCGGTGCACATATCTACGCCGAAGTAATTGGCTTCGGGGCGAGTGGCGATGCGGGCCATATTACTAAGCCAGATGAAGCAGGTGTCGGGGCGGCTCGTGCCATGACCTCCGCACTACGAGACGCGTCCTGCACGCCTGGCCAAGTGGATTACATTAACGCCCATGGAACGAGTACGCCTCTGGGAGATAAGGCCGAGACGCGAGCGATCAAGAGCGTCTTTGGTGAGCACGCCAAGGGGGTCAGTATTTCCAGTACAAAGAGCCAGCTAGGCCATTCGCTTGGTGCAAGCGGGGGAATTGAGCTGGTGTTATCCATTAAGGCATTGCAGCGATCGATCGTTCCGCCAACCATTAATCTGGATACGCCTGATCCGGATTGCGACTTGGATTACACGCCTAATCAGCCCAAGGAACGGACGCTCGACGTGGTGATGAGTAATAGCTTTGGCTTTGGTGGCCACAATGCGTCGGTGGTGATTCAGCGATTTAAATCCTGACGTTTTGCGATGATTCTTGAGATTTTCGCCTTCTCTGCCCTACCAAGTATCGGTTTTTGCTGTTTGCCGGGTTGCCAACAGCATTTCTGCTTAACGTTGAAATTGGCGTGCTTTCTCACTTCGATTGTTTTAAAATGACGCCACAGTGAGCCGAGTTAGTTGTGGAGATGAATCTTCCCTGGCTGGGTCGGTGTTGATTCGCGGCGAACCGAAGCTGGCCTCCGATTGCCAGTGTCTTTTGACAGGAAATCTCATGATGCGAAGCGCAGTGTACGTTTTGGCATTTTTCTTCATCTGTTTTTGCGTCTTGCCGCTGTCGGTTCGGGGCCAAAGACGGTCGGGTGGCAGTGGTGCCATCGCTGAGAATCCAATAGCTGCTTTGATCGATGAGAATAACGATGGGGTGCTCTCCGCCCGAGAAGTTCGGCAGGCCGGAAACGCAATCCGGAAACTTGATACGGACGGTGATGGAAAGATCACGGAAGAAGAGCTTGAACTAGCCGGTGGCGGATCTTCGAAAGACGATGGTGGCGATGAGGATGATCAAGACGAAGATGATCGTTCGAGGCCGTCGCGGACACAAAGACGCACCGCTCCCGCGCGTGGCGGTCGAGATTCGTCGGATGATTCTGAAGCGGATCTGCTGAAGAAGGATTTCGAGGACGCAATCAATCAAGCTGCCGCTTTCTACAAAAAGAAGGAATATCGTGACGCGGGCGAGGCAGTCGAAGATGCGATCGTTGCCATGGAGGATTTGCAAGAGGAAGGTCAGTTGGCAACCGTCACCGGGTCAGTGAAACGACTGGTAAAGGCTCACGAATTGTTGGTCGAGAAGGGTGTCGACTTGCCAAAACTACCAAACTTCGGGCCACCCAAAAAACGAGGTGAGAATGGACGAGCTAATTCGGCAACGGCCAGTCGGTCGTCGAGGGGCGATGAGTCCGAGGAGGAGTCCAGTGCCACCGCACCTCAGGGGATAAGCTTTACAAAACAGATTGCACCGATCTTGGTGAAACGATGTCGCAGTTGTCACATCGACAAACAGGAAGCTGAGCTCAGTTTGAAATCGTATGCAAGTTTATTGGATGGTTCAGAATCAGGAGCGGTAATCGAAAGCGGTGATGCCAGTCGCAGTATTCTGGTCGACCTGGTGCAGGAAGGTGAGATGCCACCCAAGGGAAGTCCGGTGCCTGATGCTGAAATTCAGCTGTTGGCGGAATGGGTTGATGAGGGTGCAAAATTTGATGGCAATGATGAAGGTGCTCCGATTAAACGCCCCCGCAAGTGATCGTGAGCGATAAGACGCAGCAAGCAGCCGGGACGTAGCAAGCAGCCGGGACGCGAGTGGGGACTTTACCTGGCGCAGATTCGATCGCCATCGATCCAATTGACCGCCGTTCATTTCCCCTTTTGGCCTCGTCTGACGCTACCTCAGGCTTCGATTTCGAATCCTTGGCGATTCTCTCTTGCCACGAAGCTCTGGGCTTGGTCATCTCCGATCACTTGTTCCGACTTGGGATTCCAGCGGATATCCCGGTTTAGACGAGCAGCAATGCCCGCAAGGTGGCAGGTAGAGAGAGCACGGTGGTGACTGTCGACGTCGGAAATCGGATCTTGTCGACTTACGGTGGCCTCGAAGAAGTTGCGGAAATGGTCGACTAAAGAGCGGTTCTTATAAACGGCCTCAAGCGCTCCGTCCGGGAGTGGGTTCGAAGTAAGTTCGTCAACGGCTTTGCCGCTCAGTCGCCCGCGATTGACGAACATCCGGCCTTGGGTCCCTTCAAATAGAATTCCATTGCCTTGATCATGACGGATTTCAATTTCCTTTCCATCCGCAAACGTGGCGTTGATCAAAAAGGCCGTTGCCGTGTTGTATTGACTGTCATCGGTGGGATACCCGTCCTTGAACTCAACCGGATGTTTGATCATTTTGGGAGCGATCAAAGAGGGGCCGGTTTCTGTCTTGTCGAGGCCCCAGGTAGCAATGTCGACATGGTGGGCACCCCAGTCGGTGAGTTTGCCGCCAGAATACTCGTACCACCAACGAAACTCGTAGTGGGCACGAGACCAACTTTGCGTTTCTCCATTGTTGCCGGCCAAATATCGGAAAGGCACTTTAGGAGCCGGCCCAAGCCACAGGTTCCAGTCGAGATTGTTGGGAGCGGCGACTGCTGGAATCGCGGGACTTGTTGGCGCGCCGCCGATGCTACATGTCGCTCGTTTTACCGCTCCAATGCGACCATCCCGAATCAACGCGATCGCTTTAATAAAGTTCCGTTCGCTGCGCTGCTGGGTGCCGACTTGTACGACCCTGCTCGTTTGCCGGCAAACATCGCTCATCTGCCGACCTTCCTGAATCGTGAGCGTCATCGGTTTTTCGCAATACACATCTTTGCCAGCCAACATTGCCTCGATCGCGATCTTTGCGTGCCAGTGATCTGGTGTCGAGATATGAATCACGTCAATCTTGTCGTCATCAATGATGGCACGGTAATCCGCAAATGTCTTCGATTTGACCCCCGTCCAGTCCTTGACGATTTGACTGGCCCGATCGCAACGAAGTTGATCGGCGTCGCAGACAGATACGTAGTCGCCATAGGTCCGAACACTCGGTGCCGATCCATGAGGCCCATCAATACCTGTCGCCTTTTGGTACCAGCGACTGCCCGTCCCAATCGCGCCGATGCGAGGTCGGTCGTTAGCACTTACAAAGCCGTGGGCGCGGCTTCCACGACTTGCCAGGATGGCCGCGCCTGCCCAGCCCAATGAACTCTTCAGAAACTGACGACGATGGTTTTGGGGAAACGTCATGAAACTAACCTGCTCGACGGGGCAAAATGAAATTCGCGACAAGCTCAAATTCTTCTGAAGAGCCACCAGGAAATTGCGGCTCCGTATGGGGCAAAGTTAACCCTTCAGCTCGGATTTGCTCACATGCCTAGATGATAACCCATTGCGCCGACGCGTGGCTAGATTTTCGGAAGTGGTCCGGGGCTTTCCGAGCTGGGACTTTTTGACTTCAAGGTGACGCTGAAGCCATCCCAGAGAGCAATTCTGGCCTCCAAGGAGCTTAGAGCTGCTTGCTCGACTCGCTGCCACTTTTTTTCGTCGTGTCCGCAAAGTGACGAGAGCATTTGCTTCGCCATTGGACCGTGGTTGTCGCCATCTAACTCGACGTGCCGATGAAGGTAATATCGGAAGGCAGTTAAAGAGTCCTCTTGATCCCGACTCAATTCGTCAACAATTCGTTGAAATAATCTCGGAAGCAGTTCTTCGCGGCCGTAAGTGAACGCGCCAGCAAGAGCGATCGAGTCGTCGCTGTCGATGATAGTGAAAGAGGACAACACAAACTCCCTCGCCGGCCCAGGAACCAGCGGATCAAAGAGGGCTTGCTTTACCGAAACACCGTTTTGTAGTCGAGAGATGAAATGCCCAATGCACGAGGTATCAGCACCGGCGTGTTGCATCGCTTGGCAGTACTGATCGAAGTGGCTTGCGAAGTTTCCCGCTGAGTCAATGTCGCTTTCCTCGGCCAGCACAATCTCATTGACAAGCCGGCAAGCAAGTCGGTTTTTGGGCGGCAACCAGGGTACGGTGTTGCAACAGATTTTTGTTTGGAGTGCCTTCAGCAAAGACATGAAATCCCAGACTGCGAAGACATGATGTTCCATGAAGGCTTGAAGCTGGCGTACGGACCCAATCTGGGTGTAAATTTCGTGTTCCAGCAGTCGGGAACGAAGCGGGGTGAGTCTGGCCTCGAGGTCGGCTAAGGGCGAGAGTTGTGTCATCGTGAAGTAAGCGATTATGGGGTGACAGATAAGAGTCTCTACTAAATTTTAGTCAATAATCGTCGAATTGTTAGCCGGTGCTCCTCGGGATTCTTGCAATTCGGCCGGCGAACACCTGATGGGGGTCTGGCAAGTTCGTTACGCCAAAAGATTACTGTTCGCGATTCAGCAGGCGAAGCAGGTCCCTCCGCCTTACGACTCCAATGTAGAGATGCGGACTTTGGTTTGTTGTGACTGGAACACAGTCGTCTCGACCCTCACTGAGCAAATGCCAGGCCTCACCGAGAGTCTGTTTCTGCCTGAGAACCTTTTTCGCGTTGACTGCCAAATCTTCCGCGGTGACCAGGGTTTTCATATAGGGATCAAACAGGATGTCGCGGATATCGGGATAACGAATAATACCGATCAGTTCATTTTTATCAGTGACGACAGGATAGGTATTGTCGTGGCTGTGTTCGATATGATCTAGGACTTCATCAAACGGCGCACTCGCGAGTACAGGTTTCACGTTGCGTCGGGTCACGCGACTGACGTCGAGCTGATTTGCAGAGCTGGTGCGGAGTGGATTGATCCCAAACGATTGCATGAGCTGGAAGGCCATGCCGCGCAACTGATCCAGTGGCGAACTTGTGGTGTGTAAAATCGCAGATGCAACAGGGATTTCACCCGCCCGCAGCACGGCCATTCTGACAAGGATTGGGCCGGCAATTTCGAAAAAGACAACCGTGCCCAGGATGATGTCTTGGAGGTGATTTCCCAGTTCAGGGTCTCGCTCGACAGCAATCCCTGAAAGTGCGATGGCCGCACCGGCCTGAGAAAGCAAGGCCGCTCCCAGCCAGCGTTTTACCTGAGGCCCATCTCGATGGGCGTCCGCTGCGAAAAATGTACCGAAGTATTTGCCAACGCAACGCAAGGCAATGTAGGCCACGCCCGTTGCGCCTGCCGCCCACAAGGTGCCAAGATCCATCGCCGCACCGTGGATGACGAAAAAGACGACGCAAAGTAATCCCGTGAGTCGGTCCAAGGCTTCGCTGATCTCGTCTGCCATGTCGGATGTTGAAGCAACGGTCGTTCCCATCGTGAGAAATGTTAATAGATATGGCACTGTCAAGATTTCACATACTGCCATCAGAGGCGCGATGATCGCAGTTAACAAGACGAGCCAACGCGTCGAAGGAATGATGCCGCAGAAATAGCTGACGATGAGACCCGCAATCATGCCGAGTGACGTTGCGATGGCGAGATCACGGGTTAACTCGAGGTATTCGGTGGCAATGGAAACATCAGCACCTCGCGTCGCATGGACAACCACGAAAAGTAATTCGAAAACAATAATCGAAGTGAGGTTGTTGAGGGCAACAAGACCCGTCGTAAACTCGGTGAGTGGTCCTTCGGTTCGGTTTTCCTTCAGAACGAGTACGGTGGTTGCTGGAGCCGTCGCAAGAGCCAAGGCACCGAAGAGTATCGCCAATTGCCAGTTGAGCCACGAGTTTGGGTCGAAGAGACCGAGTAGTAGCATCCCCGTCGATACCAGCAGGAAGGTGGCGCCCAGCTCTCCAATGGACATTGGCAGTAAGCGTTTGATGATCCTTCGAGACCGTGACAAGGAAAAGTGGCAACCCATATTGAAGAGCACCAACGCGATCGCAAAATTCCCGACGGGTTCGAGATAATGCAAATGTTCGATCGGAACGTGATAGCCCGCCAGCGAAACGGTGTAGCCGAAAACGGCTGCAAGCCACTCGAATATTGCGAGCAGTGGTGTGTGGGGTCCGAGTGCCAATCCGATAAGCAGATAGGCGGTGACACTTGGCAGATGCAACTTTCTCGCTGCGAGTCCGGCGAGTAACGCGGCCCCGAGAAGTAATCCTACGGTTAAGGCAAGATACCAGTCTGGATGGGCCAAGATGACGGTTGTCCTGTCGCAAGATTCAACGAGGGTAGCGGTCCAAGTTCGAACCGCTTTTCTTCAACGTAAATAAAATACGGTTTGTCCTGCTGCCGAGCTTACGATGCCTGATCAATTAAGGTCGGGCTTCCCCGACGGCTAAAGAGAGCGGCAGGCTCTGGCCGATTGGCGATTTTGTAGCAAAGGAGGATGTAAAATACCAGAGCGGCAGTAGGTCGTTGATCCGTAAATTGACGGTTTTTTACTGGCCGCAGGCCGCGCCGGTCCTCGAAACTCCGGCTGTCGTGGCAACTGTTGGAAATAGCCCAGGAAACGAACTGCCCTAATTATCGACGCTGGGTTGCTCTGTGGACGATCGGATTATCAATATTCATGAACATCTATTGGGTTAGGAGCTTCTGCCTCGTGAACAGCAATCGGTTGGGGGTGACGCTAGCGTTTCGGTGCGAAAGCGATTGGTGTCAAGGCCGAGGGCGGTTAAGAGTCCGTTCGTAGTAACCAGTTTGGAAGAATGTGTCAGTCGGAATGTTTTATCTGGAAATGTCCCCCACTTCTTCGTTTTTCGATTTTGGTGAAGAGGTCACCTGAGGTTCATGTTTCTTATTGCACGCGCAGTTGTTAATCAGATGGGCGAATCGCTTTTTCTTGCGACTTCCGTAGCCGTGAGTCCCGGTATCTTGGTGTTAAGGATTCGTCGGATGGATTCATCGAATCGCTGTTGGTCCTGATGATTGAGAGCCTGATTACGTGTAGCTACCAAGTGATTAACCATGCCAGTCTGGCTCGCACAGAAATAGGCGATTTGCTTCAGATGGCTTTTTGCGATTTCTTGTTGTGTGTGACGCCAACCAACGCTCGCCGGTCCATGTTGTCTCAAGATTTTTCGTTTGGTGATGTGAGTTAATCGTGTTCTTGTATAGGTGCCCCCGGTTGCCTCGCGTGCATAGTAGAGCGGGTCTGGGATGCGTTTGATTTTCAAGGAGTGGTAGGTGTGAGCCCGATTCCAAAGTTCAAAGTCTTGGGCACGCGGAAGTGTTGCGTCGTAGCGGTGTTTCTGAAACCATTCGGTACGAGCTACGACCGAGGCATGAACAGGGGTTTGTCCGGCAATCAGTCCAGCACTGGTGATTTGCAGGTCCTGGCAGCAACGCTTACCGGTGGCTCGTGTATCCGTATCGATGCTCAATATGCCGGTATCAACTAAATCAATTGTCTGATTATTTTGCAGCATGGCAATCTGTTTGGCGATACGTGTCGGATGCATCAAATCATCAGCGTCCATCCGGGCGATATATTTTCCGTTTGCAAGGTCGACAACTTGATTCAAACGTTTTGCGAGACCTTGATTCGTGTGGTCGGAAATCACCCTCACTCGATTATCGGTCACCGATTGAGCAATTGAGAGGGACGAGTCTCGCGAACCATCGTCAATGAGGATCAATTCCCAGTTCGTGTAGCTTTGCGCAAAGACGGAACGAATTGCATCGGGCAGGGTGTCTTGGTTGTTATAAAACGGTAATCCGATGGTCAGCGTCATAGGGGTCACGCAAAGCAAGTGTCGGGATGGGTGATAACGGTGTCAGTGGATTCGTTTGGAGCTTCGATAAACAGCCAGGAAAAATAGATGCAAACAAGCCACATAAGTCCGAAGTTTAAAAGCAACGAGGGTAAGTGATAAGCGCAGAGGAAAACGGGGCCGATTCTTAGTGGCATGGAAACAGTGGGATGAGTGACCTCAGTGCGGGACAGCCAACCAATGACGAGTCCATAGACAAATACGCCTAGCAGGCAATATCTCGTGCCAATATTTAAGATAAGTTCTTCCAGCATTCCTACTCCGAATCCCCAGTTGAGCCATTCCGGTGATTCGTTCACGATGAAACCCGTGAAATACATCGCGGTCGAACGACCTTTGAATGGGGCTAATTGGCGAGGTACGAAATAAAGGGTGGAGTAGAGATATCCCGACAGTGTTCGTGGTAGAACGTCCGTACCGACGGGAGGTGAAACCTCACTTACTGTTGCGATTACGCCCGCACGCGAGAAGTCGTTGTGAATGATTTCCACAAGTAAGTTGTCATTACGAAGCGTCTGTCCTGCGTAGCTGCCCCGAAAAATCGGCAGGATGACTGCTGCGAAAACAATGCAACCAGTCGCGAGTGCGACCGCTTTCCAGATGCTGATGCGGCGAAAGAAGCTTAAGGCGGCCAAAATGGTTGGAAACAAAATGAGTGTTCGTTGGCTGCAAATAATCGAGGCACAAATGGCGGCAAAAGCGAGGTAAAGAGTGAACATCCGCCCCTTGGGAGTACGAGCATCTTCGGTGGCAGCGTAAAAGGCCAGAATGTACATGGGCAGAGAGAGTAAAACCACCAGCGGACCGAGGTTCGCTCCCACCTGCGACCGCATCAGCCAGATTTCTCCGCCATCGATCAGGTAAGTTAGACCGTACCAAGCCGGCATTGCCGTGGTAATGCAGGCGAGTACGTAAAAGCTGAGACGGCGTCGTGCTTCCAACCAAGGGCGTTCCAACGCATCGGAAAAACGGGTTGATTTTGCAGGCCCAGCTAACTTGGTACCCGCTAGCAGAATCCATGGAGCGACGGACAACATGGAAATTACAAACCATTGAGTCTCTCGAGGCGCGTCGAGGATCGAACGGAAGTAGGGTACTTCATAATCAAATCCGAGCAATTCGACTGCGATCCCAAAGTCGTAGTACAGGACAAATGAAATGGTTCCCGCAATCGCAGGTGCGGGGAGAATCCCACGACGTAACGCCGACCATGCCGGTGCGGCGGCAATCAAGTGGGATGTTGCCATGAGTATTAAAAGACAGTAGATCACGTCGATAGCAGTTCCATCGAGGGAGCGAAATCGGTTTCTGGGGTGTCTTCATGAAGACGCCCTCTCTCGTAGAACTCTTTGAGTTGTGCGAAATTAGTCGCAATATTGAAATTGCTTGCAGCCACTTGTTGGTAGGCCGCTTGCCGAGGGACCGTCATCGGTCGCTTGCGAATTTCAGCAATTGCTTCAGCCCAGGCGGCAGGACCTGCCGCCAATGGGAGCCGTGTGATGAGTTTTGGCACCACCGTAGCCTCTTCCGGAACTGATGACGAAGCAATACAAGGAAGTCCAGCTGCCTGCGCTTCCACGAGAGCAAGCCCCAGTCCCTCATGGTGGGATGGAAAGACAAACGTATCGACACTGCCGAGCAATCTTGCAACGTCCGATCGAACTCCAACAAATCGTACTTGCTGTTTGATCGCTAATTGTGAAACCTTCGCTTCTATTTGCGGACGAAGCTCACCGTCTCCGATTAAAACCAGCACGTAAGTTGGATCGCGCCGAATGAGTTTTTCCATTGTGTCCAATAGATGACTGTGGTTCTTTACTTGGACGAACCTCCCCGTGTGCCCCACCACAAAAGCCGAATCCGGGATTCTTAATTCTCGTCGCACGGCTTGGCGATCAACTGATTGCTGGAAAGGAGTGAGATCAATCCCGCAGTGAATGGTTTGCCAGGGGACTCCCTGGTTGGGGCTGCTATTGAGCGTGATTTGGGCCGCGCGGCTGGCCGCAATCCGATGCGTTGCATGGCGTGCAATCCACTGCTGCATGCTGGATTCATACACGCCGCGAAGTACGGGCCGACGTTTTCCTGGATGGTGAGTCGTCACGTGGTGGCTGTGGGCCACACGCATCGGAACGCCTGCATGGTGCGCCAGTTTTAAGGTCAAACCACTGAAAAACGAAACGTGGCTGTGGACGACCTGATAAGGACCATGTTGCCGTAATAAACTACGGAATGTTTTGGCGTATCGCCAGGGTGAACGCGGAGAGACACATCGCAACAGATTCGCGCCACAATCTTTAAGCACCTCGTCGTAATGTCCCGGCTCGTGACTATGGACCAGGAAGTCCATTGGCAGCTGAAGGCGATCACATTGCTTCAGTAAATTGACCAGCCACGATTCCGAACCGCCGCAGCCGGTTCCTCCGATAACATGTAACACTCGGATTGGGGCGTTCGCTTGCATCGAAATCAGGCACCCGCAGGATGAGAACCAACGGGTAATCTGCCAAGGTGATTGAATTGGAGAATTACGAGTCCGGACTGCTTGCGCGTTGCCAAACGGAACAGAAATTAGCACCGTCGCGCGGGAATTGATTCGCTAATCGCTCGGCTTCTTTTCGCCAACGCTCGGGTAGGTTGCGTTCGTAAAAGGCTCCCATGAAACTGTACGACTGACTCCAATGGAGTCGCCAGTTATTCGCTAACTGACGTTCCATTTGCTCGAGATCAAAACCACGACCTGCCATTGCTTCCGCACGGGAATGGGCGACGTGGAGGTCGACGATTCGTGAAACCACCTTCGGGGAGGGTTCGCGTTTCAGCATGCCAGTGGCGCAAGCAGCAGTGGCTGCTGCTTGCGACGGTGTGCGACGTATCCCTGCCTTTCGGCTCAAAAAGCCAAAGTATGCTGAAGGGGACAACCAACGTCGCCGGCGGTGTTGGCTGACAAACCGATCGTAGGATGAGCTGCAGCTCTCGTTCTTGTAAAAGCGACTCGAAGGTTCGTGGCCAGCCAACCAAAAGGCGTTGCTGCTTAACTTGCTTTGGAGTCTCATTAACGTTTGCTGGGGCGAAGGCAGGTGATGTAACACCGAGTTTGTGGTCAGAATATTGAAATGACCCTCACCTGCGGGCAGCTCATCAAGAGATGTAATGAAATGAGCCGCGGGGTAACGTGGTAAAATCCGACTGCGACAACAATCGAGCATTTCGGGTGACAGGTCATAACACCACAGCTCGACAATTCCATCCGGCTTGAGATGGTTCAAGAGTTGCTCCGCTTCGAATCCGGTACCACAGCCAAAGTCGAGAATCCGCCAGGCAACGCCCGGTGATTGCTCGCGGAGGCGCGCGATCATCTGCTTCCAGATCGGAGGGAGTTGACATTTGATCTCTGCGTGCTCGCGATCATACGTCAGCACTTCCGATTTGTGGTACCAGCGATTAAGTGCTTCAACGACCTCTGCGGTCGGGACTTGAGGGCTGAATGGCTCGAGTAGGGTTTCGGCGTTGGTTAGGCTAGCAATCATAGCTGCTGATATGGACCTCAAAATGGGCCGGGGGGATTTGCGATCGGATTCTGTCCCGTCGATTCGCACTTTGTGGTGGCTTCTATCAGAAGGCTCAAGTGGGGTCAATATTCGTCCTAGGATCAAACAGGTGACAAAGCCCGTTGCCGATGATTTGACATTGATCTCGGATGCTCTGGTTTCTACGATTTGCCTCTCTTTAAACTTCAAACGCAGCACTTTTCGGCAAAGACAGATGAAACTGATGATCTCGATGCAGACCCGTTCGGTGCATCGAAGCTGATTGTCCGATGAGCCTTTCTCGCGATGGAGCCGCTGAAGATCTGGGTGGCAGACCATTAACAGGCGGTGGCTGATCGAACGATTGATTGACACTGAGCTAAATGGCAAAACGTCGACTTCGAAAAGATTGAATGGTTCACACGAAAAACAATCCTTTTACGACCCTTACGAACGCGACTTACGGGTTCTTGCCGACTCTGTCGCGAGATCTGGGCTCGCGGCGTCTTGGGCTGAGGAAAAACTTTATCTGGACCGCGCTGGGGAATCTCTCGGCGGGAGGAACCCAGGTACTCATTCTATGTTTGATTGCCCAAAATATTTCGAAGGATGCGGTGGGGCAATATGCCTTGGCATTGGCGATTATTAACCCGTTGTTAGCATTTTTGAGTTTGCAATTGCGTTCGATGCTAGCCAGTCAGTCGGATCAGGAATGCGATGTTCAGATTTGCATTTCGCTACGACTGGCTACCAATGCGATCGCCGCTTTGATTGTTTTGGCAATTATCTTCTCGGGCAAAACTGAATCACTGGCATCGATCGTACTCGCACTGACCGTGTTGAAACTGTTCGTTGCGATAAGCGATGTCTTTTATGGCCAGATGCAACGCCGGGAACGAATGGACTTCATCGCTAAGAGCCAACTCGTGAGTGGTTTCTTGCAGATTGCGTCTTTTGCTGCTGTAAGCTATCTAACGGGTAGTCTTTTGGTCGCATGTTGTGCAATGGCCGTTGCACCGATGTTGACTCTTTGGCTCTATGATTTACCCGTGTCCCGAGCTCTTGAAGTGGGACACGGCGTTGGAGTATCGGGAAGTCTTTTGCCACGCTGGGATTTCGCGACGATGACACATCTAGCCTGGGTCACTTTACCTTTGGGGTTGGTGACGGGCGTGGTGGCTCTGACCGCGAGTATTCCGCGCTATTACTTGGGACATTATTGGGAGATCGGCGCTGTGGGGGTGTTCGCCGCGCTCGCCTGTCCGGGGTTGGTGCTGCAGCAGTCGATGCTGTCCTTGTCCCAAGCCGCCCTGCCCCGCTTTGGTCATTGTTTCGTCAATGCTGATGGTGCTGGGTGTCGGCGTCTGCTGTGGCGAGTACTGATTGTCAATGCGGTTTTTGGAGTGTTAGGTGTCTTGGCTGGATTGCTGATTGGTCGCCAAATACTCCAACTTTTGTACACCGAAGAGTTCGCACAGTATGATCAACCGCTGGTCTGGATGATGGTTTCTTTCGCTCTCAACTGCATGGGGTCAATCGGTTCGGTTTTGATGGCCGCCAAACGGTTTCGGACCCAATTTGTTATTAGTTTGATCACTCTAGTCACGACAGTGGGTTTGGGGGTGATGTTGATTCCACGATACGGTTTGACAGGAGCGGCCTTGACGTTAGTGGTGGTGTCATCGATTCGCTTGGCGGTGATTTTCTTGGCCGTGTCGTTTGTGATTCGAGAGATGGAATTACCAGATAACGACACGGTAAATCGTGGCGTTAGGGAGTCCAGTCCTGGTCATCCTCAAGCAGCCAGTCGACCACATCGAATCCAATGGCAGAAATGATTTGGTCGTCGCTTCTCACCAGTTGTAATAGATTGGCGGTCGAAATATCTTGCGAGTCTATTTCGGCACTCGCGCTGCGATAGAAATCATCTCGAGCGATGAGTCTGGCCAAACTGCGATGGAGATCGCTCGATTCCGACGCTAATTGAAAATCGAAGTTGGCCGATCGCGACCGGTAAGCGATGGCAAGAAACCCCTTTTCCGACTGGGTGTCGGCAAATACGCGATCGGTTTTCTGCCCTGACAGAAACGCTCGGTCTCGTCCACCATGATCAGAATGGACTTGTAGTAAATTAAATCCGATTGCGGCGTTGCGATAGGAAGACCCAGTGAGGATGCCGGAGTTAGCGGAACCGATGAAGACGTCGTCGTTCACCGAATCGTACAAGCGAGCTTCGTCAAATCCACCCTGGTTACTGTCTGCAAAAACCAGCTCAAAGCCTTCGACATAGTTGTCGAATTCAGGACCCTTGATCACGGAGTACTCGGGTAGACCGTCGAATTGATCATCTCCGGTTGATCCGTATAAGCGAGCTTCGTCCAGGCCACCTTGATGACTGTAAGCTCGGACTCGATTGAAACCCTCCGCATAGTTGTCGAAGCCATTTCCTGTGAAAACCGCATATCTGGGGAGTCCGTGGAAAGTGTCGTTTCCATCGGAGTCGAGGAAACGGGCAACGTCGATACCACCTTGGTTGCTGTAGGCACGGACCAAAGCAAAGCCTTCGGCGTAATTGTCGAAATCGACGCCCTTCATCACTCCATAGCGGGGGAGAGCTGTGAATTCATCGTTGGCTGCTGAATCGTAGAGTCGTGCGATGTCGTGACCACCGGATTGCGAATAAGCTCGGACTTGGTCGAACCCGCGTGCGTAGTTGCGGAAATTATGTCCCTCGATCAGGCTGTATTCGGGGAGTGCGAATAGCGTGTCGTCAAAGGGCGAGTCGTAAAGTCTTGCGTGATCCATGCCGCCAAAAATCGCATGAACCTTCACGCTTTCAAACGCTTCGACGTAACGACTCTCCTTGGGTGTGGTGAGGAGACTGTAGTTGGGAAGACCATGGTAGGTATCGTCCGCGTGCGAATCGTAAAGAACTGCCGTATCATGACCGCCTTGGTGCGAATAGGCACGAACCTTTCGGAAGCCCTCGACATAGTTACGGAAGTTTTGCCCCGCCAGCAGGCTATAGGATGTTTGACCTGTGAAGGTATCGTCGTCGCTTGAATCAAATAGTCTCGCCCGATCGAGTCCCCCTTTTATCGAGTAGGCTTGTACTGAGGAAAATCCCTCGACGTAGTTGAAGAAAGTGGGGCCGCTGAGGACGCTATAGTGGGGCAGGCCTGTGAATTGATCGTCCGCAATTGAGTCATAAAGGTAGGCTGTATCGTTTCCATCGCCAGCATAGATGTATTGTTTTTCAAAGTCGACGCTCTGTATTCTGAGATTGCTTCCTCTGACTTGCAGGGTGCTCGGTGTCACTGTCACTGACTCATTTTGGTCGCTTAGATAAATCCGCAAAACGTCATTGCCCTGCTCCCCATGGAACTGGACGCTGGATTGTTCGTGTTTGGAAAGGTCAAACGTCAGCCCATTTACCGAAAACGAAGCTTGAGGTCCCAGCGTGGCAAAAAAGTTGTCGTCTTGGCTCGTTCCAAAAATATTCAGCTCGTTGCCTTCGATTGAGACGATGTTTGCTAGGGTGATTCGAGTCGGGCTTGTTGACTCAAAATAAAAGCTGTCGCCGGCGTCGACGTCCAGATCGAGTCGATGTTGGACTGATGCAAAGGGTTGGTTGGATGTTACTTGATCCATATCTTGAAATAGATTCAATCTGTTTGGTGGGCTCGTGTCCGCGCTGACCGAAATGGCCAAAATCCCGGCTCGCTCCGTGGTGAATTCGTAGATCGCACCGCCGGTCGTGGTGATCTCGCTGAAGCCGATGGCCCCCAACTCAATTGTCGGTGGCTGCAAGGAGGCGGTGAACGAATATTCTCCCACGCCGGAATCACTGCCGATTCCGATGGTGTACCGTTGATGAGCTCGTACCTCGATGTCGATGACCTTTCCATTTTCGGCGGAAAGGCTGTCCGTATACCAACGAGGTGCAAGCTGAGAAGCCTGGTCGATTTGGAGACGAATCGTGCCTGATTGGGCCGGTGAAAAAGAAAAGTAGTCGACGTCAGTCGGAATTTCGATGTTCCCTGTTACCGAATGGCTGCTGCCAATCTGGCCAAGTGCATGGGCCGTGTTCGCTGCCGAGCCATAATCGTCGATCGGAGCGATTGACTCCAAGGCCGCTTGGAGGTCAACATGACTGTAGAACCGATCGGTACGTTCGTCGAATGTTTGTTGAGCTGTGCCTTGCAGGATTTGGTGAATGGTTTCCACCGAGACGTCGGTGGCTCCCGTTCGTTCCAAAGCCTCACGAATCAGAATGCTGGCGCCCGAGACGAAAGGGGTCGCCATGCTCGTGCCAGATGCGGTGAAAAAATCGTCTGTGATTCCGTTGAAATCATAGAGGTAATCAGGGGCCGTGCTTGTGATGTTCTCGCCGGGCGCAACGAGGACACGATCACTTCTGCGGCTGAAATTACTCAATTCACCCTTGGAGTCATGGCTGGCAACCGCAACGACATGAGGGCTGGTGGCTGGATAGCTTAAGCCGACAACAGGGCGTGTGCGAAATCCATTTCCCGCAGCAACTGCCACGAAAATGCCTTGTTCGTGCAGTTCACTGAATTCGTTCTCTAGGACGGCCCATTGGGGGACTTCTTCTCCCTGCCATTTCGTTCCCAATGAGAGGTTGACGGTTGTGATCGGGTGCTCGAAATTTTGCCGGTTGTCAATCACCCAGCGGAGCGCATTCTCAATCCACTCGAAGCTGCCTTCCCCTTGGTCATTGAAGACCCGCAAGGCGACTAAGTCGACTTCCGGAGCAACCCCAGGATGATCTGTGTCAGCGCTTGCCAGGATGCCTGCGATGTGAGTGCCGTGCAGACCGGCTGGCGCATCGTCGAAAGGGTCGGCGTCATTCTCATCGGTGAAATCCCAACCGCCCACGACACGATGGCCCGTACCAAATCCGCCTCCAAGTGCCTGGTGATCGTAAGCAATTCCACTGTCGATGATAGCGACGGTCTGTCCGTGGCCGCTTAGTCCGAGCGCGTGGGCGTAGGCAACTCCTGCAACCTGATGACCAGCTAAAATGGATGTCTCGTCGCTAACGCTTGTCTGGATCGCCGGCATCTCTGTAGTTGGGTGCGCCAACACCAAGCGAGGCTCGCATGGTTCAACTTGTAAGCTGCGATAGATGTGGAGTCGGGAATCAAAGTGACCCATGAACGGACTCACGTGCGATGGAAAATCAGGGTGTTAGTCGTGGTTGGCATACGTTCGATTCGATCGCGTCGATAGATCACAAACGCGACGACGTGGCGAGTGCCACACAGTACCCTAGGTTACGATCAAACGTGCTTTTTTGGGCAGGACTAAGATGTTGCGGCAATGCATCGCCAGAGTGTCATTTGGCCGCTGTGTCGCCGAAAAACCACCTCGAATTAGCGCTGTTGTTGCCTGGGAACAACATGGGTGGTCGAGAAAGAACGCTGATTCTCAATTGAATCGTGAATCGGCTGTTCCGTTGCCGTGCTCCAAGATGAGGCTAGCGCATTTGATTGTCGATTTGCGCCAATCGTATCTTGACCGTAGGGTCGTTGGGTTTTCTTCGTGCGCACCAACGAAACTGCTGACGTGCCTGCTGGTAATCGCCCGCCTGTTGGAGTCGGGAACCCAAAAGAAAGTTCAATTGATAGTCACCAGGGTCGGCCTCTAACGCTTTTCGTGTAGCATCAATGGCTTGGGGGATCTGTTGTAGATAACTGTGTACTTCCTGGCAACGATACCAGAGGCGAGCAGCTTCCGGACCGGAATACTGACCGGCAAGCATGCCGAGTTGCTCGGAATAATGCTTGCCGGCAATTCGTGCTTCGTCCAACAGGTCCGCGAAACGGTAATAATTAAACAGCCTTTCCAGACCATCGTGGTCCGGTTGAAAAACGGTAATAAATGCTTCCGGATGGACCTGGAGTGCTAACGATTCGATGATCACGGCCTGAATGGCGGGACCTCGACAAAATGCCTGTTGGAGAAACTTTGCGCCCCCTTGCATGTCACCCGCTTGAATGGCGTCATATCCAGCCATGTAAAGCACATCGCCGTCGTGTGGTCGAACTGCAAGTGCCTGGCTGATTAATGCGTTTCGCATTGGGTTGTGTCCTGAAAGAAAAGCCAAGTCGCACAAATGCAGATAGGCTTTGCCCTGCAGGGGCGAAAGTCGGATTGCTTGCAAGGCGTGATTCCTCGCCAAACTCAAATAAGTAAGGTGCTTGCCCGTTGCAACAGTTAGCCATTCGTGCTGTGCTGCAAGCGAGGGAAAATTAGAATTGATGGCAGCCTCACGAATACTCCAAAGACTCATGGGATTTTCGCTGAGCCGTTGGCAACGATCAAAACGTCGCAGGTAGTTGGTCGACAGACGAAGGTGGGCGCGAGCGTCATTGGGGTCATGCCGAAGGGTTGCTATTAAATAACGCTCCATCCGGGTCAGCGACTCCTGATCGTGATGGCCGAACGAGTCCATTTCCCGACGATTGATTTGTGCTTGTGTTTCAACGTCGCGGTCGGTCGTCAGTGATATTTTAAGATAACTTTCCCATGCCGTTGCTGCGAAGGCAGGTCGTTGAAGCGTCGGTAGACTGAGACATGCCACAAAAACAATGGCGATGACGCAAGCGAACGAATGGAAACGGCAAAGCGAAATATCGGACGTATCATTTGCAGCCGGTTGGCTAAGTTGGAACAAACGACCGGCCGCAGCCATGCATAGTACCGTACAAGACATGCATGCTGGGATGTACCAAACAAAATCGACAAACGAGTGAACAATGCTCGCGATCCAAATTGCCAAAAGGACGCCGCTGAGCGTGGTTATCTGTTGAGATGTCGACCGTCGTAAAGAGCTGACCAACCAATAGCCGGTTAACAGGATCAGTGCGGCGACGAGCAAGAAGCCTGGTATGCCGGCTTCCAGCAGAACTTGCAGGTAACCATTTTCAGCGTGCGTGTAACCGAATTCGGTCCATTCGGTCATGTAGACGGGGTAAATATTTTGGTGGCTCCCAACCCCCGAACCCCACCAAGCGAAGTCAGGAACCGCATCAGCAACGGCAGTCCAAATGCGACGGCGAGCGCCGGAAGGGTCGATCTGATCGAGCGAACCGGCTGTGATGGTGCCTAGTCGGGCAAGAAGACGTTGGCGACCATGAATCAAGATCGCGACACTGATGGTAGAGAGCAGTCCGATACCGTAGAACAATGTTTTCCGGTTGATCTGCCGCGTGGTTGTTAGCATGACCAGGCAAGTGCAGGCCACCAAGAGGATAATCAATATTCCTCCGCGCGAAAAACACTGCAGACCCGCAAAGGCGACGGTGACCAGCCCCAAACTCAAGAACATTGGCGTGTGCGGTGAAAATCGCTTTTGTTCCACCGCTGTCTGAAAATGAAACTTCTGAGACTTTTCACGTTGAGCGGCCGCCGTCAGCCAACCGATCAGAGGTGCCATCCCAATTGCGAGGAAGTGCGCGTAGTGGTTTTGGTTTGCAAACGGGCCTTTGACGGTGTGAAGAGTGTTTCTTGATGGATGTTCATAGATCCACAGGAACTTTCCATTTCCCAGCAAGTACTGCAGAAGTCCTAGAACAGCCATTGAGATGGCGGCTAACGCAATCCATTTCAGCAGACGTTCGATATCGGTCAGTGAACGGAGACGCTGATAGGTGACCATGAAGAGAACACTGTAGGCAACGAGAAGGCAGAGGCCGCGTCGTGTTCGCTCGGGAGAGAGGGAGACCGTTTGCCACGTTCCCAGGCTTGCTGCGCTGGCGTTCCACATGGGTAATAATTCGGTTTGTGTGGGGGACATCACCTGAAGCGCGTTGGGTGGCAGAGGAAACAACTGGAGCACAATTAAAACTATCGCCAAAAGGAAGATAAGTTCGGCGCCGGACCAGGACCACTTGGCCGTCTTATCAAAACTTTTGGCGGCGAACCAACTGACAGCGGTTATCCAAACGATTGTGGTCAGCACGAGCTTTCCCAGTGGATGTCGGCCGCCCATGAATAACGGGGCGATAAAGAGTGCCGCCAACAGACCCGCATCGTTAAGACGCAGGAACGCTGCCTGGAAGAGTTGATGAAGGTGGCGTTGGGGTGCAAGGCGCGTGGATCGAGATTTAGCCGGCAGTCGCCGTCTGAGTCGCCATTGAGAAACGGAAGCAAGCACCCGAGTTCGTACTGTGTTCATGAGATTGATCCTTGCGGATTCCAAGGGATCTTCTTCACGCAGCTCGGTTGTTTTCGGTCCAAGTCCGTACGGTTGGGGCGTGCGGTTCGGAGGCGTCTTTCGTCTCCGTTAAATTATCGTGATATCCATGCCCATAGCCCTGGCCGTACCCATAGGTGTATCCGTAGTCAGTATCGGTTGCACTCGAGATCCGATTAATCACCACACCAAGGATGTTCAAGTTGGCGGAACGGATTTCGTCGACGGCCCTGTGTACGAGTCGACGATGGTTCTTAGACGGATGAACGACAAGCACAAGCCCGTTCGTCAAACGTGTCACAATCGAGGCGTCGCTGGCGGCCAGAATGGGCGGTGTATCAATAAGCACTTGGTCGTAATGATCACAGGCCCAGGATACGAATTCCGAAAACCGGGAGGTTCCTAGTAGGCCGCTTGGATCGGCTGGTAAAGTACCCGCGGGTAAGATATGAAGCCCGTCGAGTGATGTTTGTTGAATATGCCGCTGACTGAGATCGTTAACGTCTTCGCTCAATCGCAGTACATCCGACAGTCCTCCCTTGCCACGGAAACTAAACAGTCGTGTGAGTCCCGGACGGCGCATGTCACCGTCGATCAACAATGTCCGTTTACCCGCCTGTGCGGAAGCGACACCCAAGTTGGAGAGGACGGTGGTTTTTCCATCACCTGGTTCCGAACTACTGATTGCGACGCACTCACCGCCCTGGTCCGAGAATGCGAGCGTCGACCGTAGGGTGCGGAACGATTCGCTCTCGACCGCGTTCGGTGCAGTGTGCACCTGTAACGATTCTAGTCCTGTCGCGTCGGACATCGGTAACTGTCTGACAATTGCCAGAATGGAGACATCAAGTTGGTCTCGAAGTTCATCGGCTGACCGGAAGCGATCATCCAAAACGTCGAGTACATAAGCCAAGCCGATGCCGAATCCAAGACCACCGATCAAGACGGTGGAGCAGACGGTGAGTAAGCGAGGAGAAACAGGACTGTCTTTTGCCTTGGGTTCACTCACCACTGCTACGCGAACTTCGGCTTGATCCTGACGGATGTCTAAATTGGCTATTCGATTTCGCAGCGTATCGTGTAACTCTCGTAGCATTTTTAAATCGTGTTCAATGATTGCGACGCGGGCCACACGGCCATTAACTTCGACAGCCTGATGTTGCGCAATTGAGAATTCAGATTCCAAGTTCTTCTCGTGGGCGATTGCGGTCGAAAGTTTGCCTTTGGCACTTGAAAGCAACATCGCACCTAAATTGCGATTTTGCATCGCGTCCAACTTTCTCGCTTTATCAGCACTGTACCGCGCCAAATATTCCTCGTTTTGTCCAACGATGGTTTGAAGTTCCACCAGGTCCGGGTGCGCGCTGCCGTAGAAGTCGCGTATTGCCATTAAGCGGGCGCGGTCTTTGTTCAATTCTCGCTGCAAATTCTTGACGACTTCCTCATCTTTCGCGCTCAAGCCCAACATACTTAAAACTAAGTCGCGACCTCCTGCGTCTTCCATGGATAGCATGAACTGTCGTAGATCTCGGCCCTGGTCAATCGCTTCTTGAATGGCGATCACTGAAGCTTCCAACCGCATTCGGTCTTTTTTGACTTCTAATAAGGCTTCATTTATCTTCACTACGTTATGGACGAGCGGATGAGTGATCGTTGAACCATCACGAAAACCAAGGTCACCAATCTCGCGTTTGGCTCTCAGTAACAGTTGCTCTTTTGCCGCTAACTGTTTTGCGACATCTGATCGACCTTTATCCAGGATCGTTACAATCTCGGTTGCCACATCTCGTTGATTGTCATCAATAAAGTCCAGATAAGATTGCACGATCGCGTTCAGGACGCTTACTGCAGCTTGGTTGTCACGTGACAAATACCGGACTTCAATGAAGTTGGTTGATCGGATTGCATTCGCAGCGAGGTTCGCTCGAAGTGTTTCGACCCATTTCTCACGCGGTAAATCGTAAACGTCAGCCTGGTCCGTCGGGGAAAGTAACGCGATCTGTTCGGCTGCACGATCTAGTACCACACTGCTGTAAAGTAAGCGCTCGTAGGTGGGCAGCATGCCACGGCGATAGCTGTCTGTCCCAGGTAATGCATCTTCGTTTCCCTGGTACATCAACATCAAAGACATGCTGGCCGCATGCCTTCTTGACGCAGTCGCGTAATACAAACCTCCCAGGAGACAGGCGGCAAGCAGTGAGACAATCACGTTCATCTTGCGATGACGAATTGTTCGCAACAATCGCATCGCCGCATGCACAAGATGAGTCTGTGAATTGGAGTTATGCGGTAGGACTTGTTTTCGTTCGTTCATTTTCTACTGTTCAAAGCATCACGAACTGACGTTCGCCATATCGCTGAAATTCCCTTATTCAGCAGAAGTTCATGTTCGACGGCTACACCGGGTGGAGATCTTTATCGCCTTCACCCTGCTAGTACAACCCCAACTGAACTGAATGAGCGTTGCTGCTAGCGGATTGCTTATTCGTTAGATAGCAACTCATCTGATCACCGTAAGTCGTTCAATGGCAGTTTGCTCTTCCCAATTTGTGATGTGGTATCTGCGTGCTGTTGAGGACCGTTGAAAGAAACGGTCGCATGAATATTTCTTTCCTCAAAATTTACGATTGTCGTTAGATGCACTGCTGTAGTGTCTCAAGCAGAATCAACAGAAGGCTTTTCAGGAAAAAACCTAACCTGAAAAGTGAAGGTGGTGTCACAGGCGAACGTTTTGGGTGAGTAGTCACGATCACAGAGGCGTGGGCCCCCTTTCATGGATGGTTGAAAGGCGTTGGCCGAGTCGTGACGAGATCAATGGGAGGGTAGGGAATGTCTTTTACGCCACTTTTATGCGCGTGTGGGGAAAAGTATGTCTTGAAGGCCGAAGCAGACCTCTGTCGTGAAAGAAAATGTCCTGATTGTGGACAACCGTTAAATTCAGCTGCATTCTCGAATTCCCAAGACGCTGATCGAGTTGCCCACGTTGCAACCAGGGAACGAATTCAATTTCGTTGTCCCAAATGCAAGAAAAAATTGCAGGCTCCCCGGAAGGCGATGGGAAAAACCATTGAATGCCCGGGCTGTTCGACGAAGCTTGCGATTCCTGGCAATAGTCACGCAACTCCGAAGATGCCTGCGCCATCGAATGATTACTGAATGAAGCCGAAGCGGATGCCAGTGCACGCTGTGTGCAACGGATTCGATGTGAGTTTTGCCAGCATGAACTACAAGAGCAGAAACAAATTTGCCCTCAGTGTCGCCGACGGAACGTGGCGAACGCTGCGGCAAAACTGACGAGTAAAAAGCTGAGACGTACCGGGCAGGTGGCGCTTGGTGTCGGTATTTCAGTAGTTTACTACCATTTGATACTCTCCTTCACGAATCTGCTTCTCCTCTTTGCAGGAGTACTATTCAATCTGCCATCGTTGCTCGCGATTACTGTTTGGGCTCAGGGTATTCTGTTGCTGTCGTCACCGATCGGGATGCTTATCTGTGCGTTCGCTCCAGTTCCGGTCAGTAGAAGGCTGGTGGTTCTTGCGCTGGTCGCGCAGATCGTTGCCGTAGTTTTCCACTTGGAGCCGATCGAGGATCCTAGGCTTGGAGTACTCGCCTCCCTGGTTGTGCAGAATCTGGCAGGTTTGCTCGGGCTTGGTAGTTACATGCTGTTTGTCGAATATCTGGGGCTGGTAGGGGCAAAAAATTTAGGTGTAGCATCTTCAATTCAGCAGATACGAAATCGAACCATTTTTTCAGTCTTTTTCCCGATTGCAATCAATCTCGGGCTGGTTGTCGTCGCACTCCTCTCGGTGGCGTTTGGGGGGATATTTTTTGTTGTCGTGATGTCAATTCTAGTTTTGATTTATTTGGGTGTTTGGCTGTTGTGGCTGAAGGAGTATTTGGAGTTGCTAAGCTATCTCAAACGCAATTGTTGGGCTGAGAAAGAATTGGCTCGCAACAGACTGACTCGAAAACGTGTGCTGGGGCGATTCGCGGGCCCCGTTTGGGAGGAACCGTTTTGCGGAAACCGTTCGTTACTCGGCTTATCTCCGGTGGATGGCATGCGAGGCACGATGTTGATTGACGGTTCTGTTGGTTCTAGCATCGTCTCCCGGCAATCTCTGGCGTATAATCTCAGCATGACGAATCTCGATGACAAACGCGATCGTTTACTGAAGCAACTGCGATCCTATGGTAGTTGTGCCGTGGCTTTTTCTGCCGGTGTCGATAGTACGGTGGTGGCCAAGGCGGCTTGTCTGGCATTGGGCGATCAGGCGGTTGCGGCAACAGCTCAAAGTCCGAGTTTAGCCCAAGGAGAGCTCGATGAGGCCAAGCGTTTGGCTGACTTGATTGGCATTCGGCATTTGGTAATCAAGACCCAAGAAATGGCAAATCCAAGTTATCAAGCCAATGATTTTGACCGCTGTTATCACTGCAAGACCGAACTGTATTTTCAACTGGAAGGAATGGCCGATCGGCTTGGGGTCAAGGTGATCGCGAACGGTGCGAATCTCGATGATAAGGTGGACCACCGTCCTGGTATGCGAGCAGCACGCGAGCATCAGGTGCGAAGTCCGTTGATGGACGTCGGACTGACCAAGACGGACGTCCGCGAGCTGGCCGCTGAATGGCAGCTACCGGTCTGGAACAAGCCCGCGATGCCTTGTCTGTCCAGTCGAATTGCTTATGGCGAGGAAGTTACTAGCGAACGATTACGAATGATCGATGATGCCGAACGATGGCTTCGCGGCAAAGGTTTTTCCGAACTGCGAGTGCGCTATCATCGCGGTGATCTGGCTCGCATCGAAGTGCCTGCTGGTCAGTTATCGCGTCTATGCGAGTCACCTCTCCATACCGAGTTGGTGGTCGAGTTTCAACGTTTGGGATTTCGGTTCGTAACGATCGATCTTCAGGGTTTTCAATCAGGAAGCATGAATGTGCTTGTTCCGCTTGAACGCGTGGAAATATCTTAAGGCGATACCTGATCCGCGACGCGCAATAAAAAAGCGTCTCCTCCACCGCAATGCCGTGGCGATGCGTTTTGTGAGAGCCCGTTTGCCAAACAAGGGGGGGACGGTAGCTCTGGGATTCGCGATCCGCGCGAAGCGGCTTGACGAATGGCCAGAACGACAATGGTTAAGTCCCCATTCGGGCTGTTTATCGGCTCCCCAGTAAATGACATCGTCAACACGAACATGGCAGAATAAACGCCAATGCTTCCGTGAAGCGGGTCGGATCGTAACAACAAACGATCGTCACCACAAGAACGATGCGGATGACTTTTTTCGGTAGCCTGAAACAGAGCCAGGCCGCAGGAAAATCCCGCGGCCTGGTAGGTTTTCAATCTCAATTTCTGGGCCAGTCGCTCGAACGCTAAACGCGTCGAGAAGCATGGCTTGATCGTCTCTACTGACCCGAGTCACGCAGTACCGGTTCCATCACCTTGGTGTTTCGCTCAACCGCCAGCACAATCGTTTGCTGGGTGGTGCCATCACTGCTGCTGCTGGTTACAGGGAGTACTTGTCGCCGGTCCGGCATGCTCATTCGAATCGTAAATGTTCCGTCGGGACGAAGTTTGATGGGTTCACCCCCAAGTGTCACATGAGCGTCGGATTTGGTGGAACCATAGATGATCATTTCAGCTTCCACATCAAAGTCGAACGCATTGGGCTCCAAGCCCGCCGCACCAACGCCGTATCGCGTCACCATGGGTGAGCCCACGGGACGTCGTAAACGCTCTTCCAGGACTTCCTGCAACTCCTCGGAGGCCATGTCCGATGAGTAACCGCCACTCAAAGCAAAAATGCGTTCGCAATTCTCAGCGACATCGCTCCAATTTTCGTCCATCGCATCGCAACTCCCAGGACGGGGCGTCGTGACGGAGTTGCTGCGGGCGACGGCATGAAATCGTTCATTCGATGCCAAGTAGCCAATTTCAATCCGGTAGCCTTTGGGTGGATTGTTAACGTCGATGTACCAGTTGTTGACTCCACCATGAATCTGGATGTCGCGAACATGCACCTCGGTCGGACTCGATACTACATCGTTGGAGATTTCAATCAAACGAAGCACTGGTTTCGCCGTGTGCCAATATTCGGCCATCGCGGCTTGAGCCCGTTGAATACAGCGACTGGAAAGTTCCCAGTGAGCGTGTAGCCAGAACGGGTCGCGGACCATCAAGACAACGCGGTCTTTGCCCGCTTCTGCCAATTCGGGCTTCGGCTTGATCCGTCTCGGAGCAAGTTTGGGCGGCGCGCCGGAAATATCTTTTAGCTTGTCTTGTTGCCGGTTCTGCTTCTGGATGCGGCGGGCAACCTTCGTTTGGGCGGCTGTCGGTTTGCGGCCCGCGCTGGTTGCTGCTTTACCTCGTGTGCTCGCGACGGTCTTGCCGCGTCCCGATGCGGTTACCGTTCGTTTCCGCGTCGCCTTGCCGTTGCCTTTGGAGCCGTTTTTCTCTCTCGTCGCCACGCTTTTGGCATCACGTACAATCGCACGGATTAAATCTTGCTTGCGCATCGAATGCCAACCCGTGATCCCACGCTTTTTAGCCATCTGGGCCAGGTCTTTGAGCGTGTATTCCTTCAAAGCTGCCGTTGTGATCAAGACACTAACCCTCCGATTTTACCGCTCGGATTGCCGAAGCAATTTCGATGTAGTTATGTTTGTTTAAAGCGTCCTTGAGACGCCACAGGCTCGAATTGCCGGCACTCCTAGCCGGCAAAATTAGCGAATTTTTCACAAAAATACGTCTCGTAACCTGCAGGCGAGGTGTCGGTTTGATTGGGCCCCAAAAAGGGGAGGTGGGCCGTTGGGTGAGGACGCCTATCGTGACTCCGGCTTGTGTCGGACTGGCTGTTGAGGTTGCTTAGCCAGCCCTGCCATGGGGTCCATCCGAAACGAGCCCGTCAGGCTCTCCTTTCGAACCAACCCATCAACGCATTTTAATCAACAATCTGCTTCGACGCAAAAAGTGACCCCCCATTGGAGGTGCTTGAGCTGTCGGAAGCGGCAGGCGTTGGCGGATTTTCGCCTTGTTTTCCCGATTCCTGGTAGTAAACCAGCAAGTAAGCAGCCAACAAAATGGCCGCCCACATGGCCATCCAACTTGTCGAACGACTCCGTCCCATGAAACCTTTGTCCCAAAATAGTCGCTCTAATCCTTGGTAAACTTGGGCCCCCGCCTGTTTTTGCAGAGGTCGAATCGACTCCGCTACTCGGCTGCAGATTTTGCTTATTTTTCGGATTGTCAGTGGGATAAGGAGCCGATACAGCCAGTCGAAATCGAGCAGAATCGATGGGTGACTGACCGGATAGAGTCCGAAATGCAGCAGGGCTGCGAAAGCCAAGCCGGTAAAGAACAGCAATTGTAATTGGTGAATGACATGGGAGACGGTGTAGGGATCGTAGTCGACGGAGTGCGGCAGAATCGAAAATAAAAGGCTTGGCATCAAGCCGAGAGTGATCAGTCCGACGCTGGCCAATCCCATGGCGATTCGCATATTAAGAGGCGCATCTTGAGGGACGGTCTCCGTTTGTCGCTTTCCGAAAAAGATCTCGTAGCAGATGCGGATTCCCGACACATAGAAGACGCCAGCGGAGCCGATTAAGAGTGCAAGCCAAGCCCACGTCAGGTGCTCTTTGGCGACGGCGGAAAGAATGAGCGATTTCGTGACGTAGCCAGCGAACAGCGGTGCGGCCATACCAAGAGTACCAATCATGCAGAAACAGGCGGTCCATGGCATCGCGGAAAAAAGACCACCTAGTTTGGAGGCTCGCCCGGTTCCGGTCTGAGTTATCACGGCACCCACCGCCATGAATAATAGGCCCTTGTACAAAATGTGTGACACGGCATGTCCGGCCGTGCCATTCAGAGCCAACTCGCTACCGACGCCCACGCCGACGACCATGAAGCCGAGTTGGTTGTTCAGGCTGTAGGCCAGCACGCGCCTTAAATCATCTTCAACCGCGGCAAAGATCAGTGGAAAGATGGCCATGATCACGCCGAGGACGATGAGTAGTTCCGTACCAGCAAAGCCACGAGCCAAGCCGTAAATTGCCAGCTTTGTTGTGTAGATGCTGAGGAATACCGTGCCGGTGGCGGTCGCATTCGGATAGGAATCGGGCAACCAGCAGTGGAGTAATGGGAAGGCCGCCTTGATGCCAAAGCTGAGAAAGATTAGCCAAATTGCCAAGCCATCGTCCAGCGAAAACGGACCCTCGAAGGCAAGACTTTGGGTACTTTGATAGTGCAAAATCGAGCCGGCCAGTAACAAGACGCCAGATCCGACTTGGATCAACAAATATCTCATCCCTGCACCGTAGGAGTCCGCTGTTCGTCCTGCCCAAACGAGGAACACGGATGATAACGCAGTGATTTCCCAGAAGATGAAAAGCGTGAGCAGGTCTCCGGCAAATACGGCCCCGATTGCCGATCCGGCATAGATCAGAGCCATTGAATTCTGGACTCGATCGCGGATTTGAATCGCATAGATCACGCTGATTAGCGTGGCCGCGTGAAAAATGTATCCCCAAACAAGGCTCAATTGATCGACGCGGATCGGAGTCAGGGACAGTCCCATCAAGGAGGTTTCCCAACGCATGTCGGTCGGTAGCGAGACCAAATGCATTGTGCTGATCACCGGCAAGAGCAACATCCAGCCTTGACGGACCTTGCCGTGTAGCAAGGGTATCAAAAGGGCTCCCAAAATCAGCAGCGAACCGGGAGGCAGATGATGAAATTGCCGAATCAGCTCAAGCATCGTAATAGTCCTCCTTACGACGCAAAATAAAACCGATTCCTCGGCCGATTAGCACCAGCAAGCTGGTGGTCGCGAATCCCACGAGCGGATAAAAGCCGAACCAACCTTCGAAAGCAAAGTGTGGATGTTTTTCGTAAGCCAACTCGAGCAGTAGGAGAAGCCCACAGATCAAACCGAGGACCGCAGGCAGATAGCCTTTGAGCTTGTCAAAGCGTCGATTGAAATGGTTGGTGGACTCTTGCATTATGACGTTGATTGGGCGATGGGGAGGAGGACTTCGTACAGTCGATCAGCAAAGAAAAACAATGCGATGCCACCAAGAGCGGTGAGGCAGAGAGGCAACACGCACATCAAGGGAGCCTCCTTGATTCCCGCTTGTTCTTGTGCCCCTTTCAGGTAGAAGCCACCAATCGCGACTGGCAACAAATACGCGATATTGAGAAGCGAGCTGATCATGAGAACGGCAATGAAGACAGGTTGGTTGATCGCAGCGGCACCCTCCGCCAAGTACCACTTACTCCAGGTACCGCCAAACGGTGGTAAGCCAATAATGCTGAAGGAGCCCAAGAGGAAAGCGGCCATGGTGATTGGCATCTGACGTCCAAGTCCTCGCATTTGGCTTATTTCTGTTTTATGCGTTGCGACGTAAATTGCACCGGCACAGAAGAACAAGGTGATTTTTCCCACCGCATGCATGGCGATGTGCATGCTGCCACCGATCACGCCGGCCGGACAGGCCAAAGCGGCTCCAAGGGTAATATAAGAGAGCTGGCTGATGGTGGAGTAAGCCAAGCGTGCTTTTAGGTTGTCTTTTGTCAGTGCAATAAGTGACGCAATCAACACGCTGGCTCCCGCGACATACATCAACCATTCGCTGATACGCGTGTCGTGCAGGAGTTCGATGCCGAACGTATAGACCGCGATTTTCATCACCGTGAACACACCAACCTTGACGACGGCAACCGCGTGCAGCAAGGCGCTGACGGGAGTCGGTGCGACCATGGCGGCTGGAAGCCAGCGATGGAAGGGCATCAATGCTGCTTTTCCTGTGCCGAAGGCAAAGAGTGCCAAGAGGATGGTGAGCTCGGTCGTTCCAATGAGGTTTTGCTTGTGAATCTCGGTGAAAATACCGCCGGGTACAAATTCAAGTGTTCCCGTTTTTGACCAGGTCCAAACGATCGCCAGCATCAAAAAGGCGATCGAGGTGGACATCAGGATGCCCAAATAAGTTCGGCCACCGAGCATCGCTTTTTCGGTGCCATGATGGGTGACCAACGGGTAGGTTGACAGCGTCATCAATTCATAGAAGACGAACAAAGTAAACAGATTGCTTGCCATGGCGGCACCCATGGCGGCGTTCATCGCGATTGCAAAACAAGCATAGAAGCGAGTTTGGTGCCCCTCGTGATGGGCACGCATGTAGCCGATGGCGTAGCAGGTTGTCACAATCCAGAGCCCGGACGCCACGAGTGCGAAGAGCATTCCCAAAGGTTCGAGTCGAAACGAGAGGGCAAAGCCTGGCAGCATTTCCAACGCGACCCATTCGGGGCGAGAGCCGGCAAACACGTCGCTGGCCAAACTCATGATCACGCCAAATAGGCCCAGGCCTAATCCGAGTGTGCCGATCTCCCGTAAATTCGGACGTTGACTGAATAGGAGTGCCCACAGCACCGCCATCCAGGGCAAGCCGATTGCGAGTTGGATACGGATTTGGTCGCTCATGATGCCACTCCCAATACCGCACGCGCCGCTTGTTCAGCGATCCCGACTGAGTAAGTTGTCCAGATCCCAAAGATTAAAGTGCCGATGATCACCGCATAGGTTGGCACGAGCATCGTGAGCGGTGCCTCGGCCAGTTTGGAATCGTCCTTCGGTGTTGCAAAGTACGCAACTTCGACGAACCGCCAGACATAGATGAGCGACAACAGTGAACTGAGTAAAACGAGCGCTGCGACGATGCCGGAATTGGCTTCGAAGGCGGCCGTTATTAAATACCACTTACTAATGAAGCCGGCCGTGAGTGGAACGCCGATCAAGCCCAGGCCACCCAACACCCAGGCAAACGTGGTGAGTGGCATGCGACGGCCAATTCCTCGGAGATCGTCGAGATGTAAAGATGGCAATCGCATTGCAAAACAGCCGACCGCCATAAATAAACCGCCCTTGATCAATGCATGGTTGAATAAATGAACGATGCCTGCGGTGAGGCCTGCACTTGTTGCCAGGCTGATCGCCAACACCATATAGCCGATTTGGGCGATGCTGGAGTAAGCCAGCATGCGCTTCAAATCTCGTTGAAAGATCGCGGTGGCCGAAGCGACAAAGATGCCGATGAGCGATAGGATCATCAAGCCACGATCCAGATGCAGCGTGGTGATGGCAAAGCCTGGCTTGAAAATCGTGAAAATCACTCTCAGTAATACGTAAACAGAAACTTTTGTCGCCGTTGCAGCGAGAAAGGCCGTCACGACGGATGGAGCTTGCGAGTAGGCGTTCGGCAGCCAAAGATGTAATGGGAATAAGGCCATCTTGAGACTCACGCCGACCGAGATGAATGCAAACGAAACCAAGATCGTTCGATTGCTCCCTTCCGACGTGATTTGCTCAAGTAAACGTGCTAAATCGACCATGTTGAGGCTGCCGGTCAATTCATAGGCTAAGCCGATACCGATGAGGATGAATGTTGCCCCAATCGTTCCCATGACCAGGTACTGGAACGCTGCCATTAATGCTTTTCGTGATTTTCCCAGGCTGATGAGCGCGTAGGTCGAAAGCGACGAGACCTCCAAAAAGACAAACAGATTGAACAGGTCGCCCGTGATGGTGATCCCCAGTAAGCCGGTTAAGCACATCAAATACATGGTGCAAAACAGGTAGTGCTGCTCCCAAGGGATCTCTTTGCGTAGACTTTGTGGCGCATAGGTGATCACGATGGCACCAATTCCCGCCACAAACCACAGGACAAAACCGCTTAAGGCATCAACGCGAAGCTCGATTCCCAGCGTCGGAGGAAAGTTTCCTAACCGATAGATGATGACGCCTTGGTTCAGCGTTTCGAATAACAACCATGTCGCGATGCCAAAAGTTAGCCAGCAGACGAGGATCGTCATCGCCATCACAATTTGTCGTGTTCGCACCAAGACGCACAGGGGCGCCGACAAGAGCGGGACAATGATTTGCAGAATTGGAAGGTGTTTTTCCATTACGAACGTTCGTCTTCCATCAAGATCTCGTCTTCTTCGATCGTCCCGTAAGCCTCGCGGATGCGAACAATCAATGCGAGAGCGGTCGCGGTCGTTGCGACGCCGACGACGATCGCCGTTAGCATCAGCACACTCGGCAGAGGATGCGAATAGGGACGCTGGGTATCAATCAGGATTGGAGCGGTTCCGTTTTTGATCTTGCCCATCGTGATATACAGTAAGAACACCGAGATCTGAAAGATGTTCAGCCCGATCACTTTTTGTACCAAATTGTTGCGTGCGATCACCATGTAAAAGCCGGTCATCATGAGGAAAATAACGACCCAATAGTTGTAGAGACTGAACATTATTCTGATCTTTCTCTGCCAGCAAACGAAAAGAAGATTGAGATCATCACGGCGGCAACGGTCGCACCCACACCAAGCTCGATCAAAAACATGCCCAGATGTTCGCCACTCGGCAACATGCCCCCGCCAACTTGGTGATCAAGCACGCTGTACTGTAGAAAGTTGCCCCCAGCTAATAAGGTTGCGATTCCCGTTCCACCATAAATCAATACACCGGTTGCCATGAGGATTTCGAGGATGTTGGGCCGAGCAACGCGTTGAGCTGCCTGCAAGCCAAACACCAGCCCGTAGAGGATGTAGGCTGCTGCCAAGATGACGCCGGCTTGGAATCCGCCTCCAGGACCGTAGTCACCATGGAATTGCACATAAAATGCAAGCAGGATGATGTAGGGAATTACCAGCTTGGTGACGACGCGCAGGATCGGGAAGTTGTTTTTCATGGTCGAGAATTCTCACGGCGTGGTCCGCGAAGCAAGATCAGCACCGCGATGCCTGCGGTGAAAATTACGGTCGTCTCTCCCAAAGTGTCAAATCCACGGTAACTGGCGAGTACGACCGTAACGACGTTCGGCGTCGGCTCATGGTGGCCATGATCGGCCTCTTCGTGTTGGGCCTCTTCGTGTTGGGCCTCTTTCGCGCGCGTGGGGGAATTGGCGGTTGGGGAACTCTTGTTGTGGTCCCCCTTTGCAATTTCAAGCGCCACATAGCCTGGCTTCGGATATTGATGGATCGGCGCGTTGGGATCACCGTATTCAGGTAGATCAAAAGTGCCGTAGATGAGGGCGAAGCCCGTCACGAGCACCACGGCCAGGGCAGCCCAGGGAAATCGTTGGGTCGGTTTGGCCGTGCGACTCGTCAGGGCTAGCGTGCCGAGCATCAAGACGGTGGAGATTCCAGCGCCAACTGCCGCTTCGGTGAATGCCACGTCGGGTGCGTCCAGCACGAGCATCCAACCGGCACCCAGGAAGCTAAAGATGCCAGTCATCATCACGGCAGCCCACAGATCTCGCATCCGCGCTACGGTGATTGCCGTGCAGGCGAGCAACGAGAGTAGTGGAATGACAATATATTGTTCGCTGAGTTGCACGGCTTATTTACTCCTCCGGCTCGGAGCGGTGAAGCGGCTCGAGCCCCTCGTTGAGAGCCACCTGTGCAAGTAGGTGGCAGGCTGTGGGACTCGTCACCAAAAGAAATAGCAAGACCATCAGCAGTTTGACGGTTGCGAGTGTCAGTCCTGCCTGGAACATGAGACCGATCAGAATTAGCCCAGCTCCCAGCGTGTCCGTCACTCCTCCTGCGTGCAGTCGTGTGTAGAAATCTGGAAGTCGTACGATTCCAATTCCGCCAATCACTGCAAAGACAGAGCCCGTCAGCAGAAACAACAGGGTTACGATGTGGAGAAAGATTTCCATCAGGAATCTACCGTATCGGCAAAGTGGCCAAATTTTGAAAAGCGAAGCACAGCCACCACTCCAATGAAGTTCATGAGGCTGTACAGTAAGGCAATATCCAACAAGTCCGTCCGCTCAATCACGAATCCAAAAACGCTGATCAGCAGCACGGTCTTCGTACCAAACATGTTCAGGGCGAGGATTCGATCGAATACGGTCGGTCCCCATGCGGCTCGGACGAGTGCCAGGCTCATCGTCACCACGATTGCCAGTACCACTGCTGCATACATCGAAACTTATCCTTCCAATTCCGTGACACGACGATTCATTTCGCCCGACAAATCTTCCGCAGCTCCTTCGTGCGACAAGGCGTGGACTTGAATGAATCCATCTTGTAGCTCAACCGAAATCGTTCCCGGTGTCAGGGTGATCGAATTGGCCATGATCACGCGGCCAACAGCCGTTTTTTGATCCGACTTGACGTAAATCATCGAGGGACTGATTGGTAGTTTCGGATCTGCGATGCGGCGGGCCACATCGAGGTTGGAACTCACGATCTCTTTGGTGAGCCAGGGGAGATAGCGAGTGAATGGTTTCAGGCCGAGCCATACGGGTACCGACTCTTCATCCAGAATGCCCATACAATGGACCGTCCAGAGTGTGAAGGCGATTGACAGCAGCCCCAGGGAGATCAGAAAAACCGTAGGATGCCCCGACCATAGCAGCCATACGAGCAGCAGAGCAGTTCCTAGACTAAGGGCGTTTTTCACGTCGGTCTGGCTCGCAGGGAAATTCGAAAGTTGCTTCCACAGTTCGTAATATACGGAGGCCGACTGACCTTCACAATCGGGGCGAGAATCCATGATCGGTTGGGATTTTCCTGCAGGACATGCTCCGATTACCCATCCCTGGGGCGCCTTCAACGAGTCGACGTCGTTTTCGGGTCGCTCACCCGATTAACTTTCGGCTTACTTGCCCGTTTAAGCAGTGAACTGGGCAGGCAGCCAAGCGACAATGAGTGGCTCGTGATTTGGTCAAACAGCCGGTCGCTCAAAGCGAATCTTGATGTTGGCTGGCTTCGTAAATGTGCACTCGGCAAACGGCTGATGTTTGCGAATAGAACTTTGTGAAAAAAGGCACGAATTCAACTTTCGCTCTGTTGACCAGTTTCGGTGCTTGCGATAGATTGGGGCCAACTTGTGGCGAACGACAGTGGCACGGAGAGTCTAGGTCGTCGCAACTTGTTTGTTGTAAGCTGTTTTCAGTATCGGTCTTATGCTTTTTTGGGTGGCGGCGTTGGCCGTCCCGATCGGCTCAACCACGACTGACGTGAATCAGAATTCCGACGACCGCTCGTCGCATGCGATTGCCTATCAATGGGCATCGAAAATCACGACCGTATCGCTAGAGATGGTTGTGCCGGGCGTCATCGGTTTGTTTGTTGATCGGTGGTTGGGGACTGTGGTGCTGTTTACCCTGGTCGGGTTTGGCCTAGGGCTTACCTTGGGGATTGCTCATCTGCTGCGGATGACGGCCTCCAGTGTTGGAGATGCATCGAACGCGATGTCGGGCGAGCAGGAAAGAACGAAACGGTGACGGAGACGCTGGAAACGTGGATTAAGCGAGTCGGTAGTTGGACGCTGCTGTCCCGGGTCAGCCTGTTGTTAGGCGTGTTTGCTGCCTACCTGCTTCTGGTTGCCCCTGTCGCCTGGTGGCTGGACGGTTTCAGGGGTGTCGTGGCTGCTGGTTTTGCAACCTTAATCTGCTTTGTTTCGGGCTTGCTGGCTTTGGTCGTGACATCCCTTGTGGCCACTCCAGATCGGGCTGCGACGCATGCGGTGCTGGGGATGTTTATTCGAATGAGCTTGCCTTTGCTCGCCTGTTTGATCATTACACAACGTGAGTCGGATCTCACGGCAGTCGGATTTGCTTGGTATTTGGTCGGCGCTTTTTGTGTTGGGCTCTTTGTTGAGACCGCAATGTCGCTTGGTCAGATAAAATCATACAACGGATCGTAGAAGGTTGGGGAACTCCCCATGGCACAAGACGCACATGGCTCGAACGATGGGTCGCATTTGTTGCGCCCGGGTCATTTAATAGGCCACGTTAAAGACGCTGATTACTTTGAGTTTCCACGGGCGCTGGTCGGCGCCGGAGAAAATGTGCCGGCTGCTGAGCGTGGTAAGCTGAAGATTCCTCAGCCTTTCTACCAAGATGGGCAAGCGGCGATCTACGCGCCGTCCACGAATTTGATTGAGCCATTTGACCTGAAGGTCACGAAGTTCATGGTTCTGGAATTGGTGGCTGCGGTGATTGTCGCATTTCTTGCTATCTCGCTCGCGGGTAAAATGCGTGGTGGACGACTGCCGAAAGGTCGTGTCTGGCAAGCGCTGGAGGCTGTGCTTTTCTTTCTGCGGGACGAAGTAGCACGGCCGGCGATTGGGAAAGCCGACGCGGATCGGTTTCTTCCCTTTTTGTGGTCGGTTTTCGGCTTTGTTCTGGCTTGTAACCTGCTTGGCATGGTGCCGTGGATGGGTTCGCCGACCGGAGCGCTTGGTTGTACGGGAACGCTTGCATTGTTTACGATGGCTGCCGTGATCGGTGCTGGTTCGAAGCAGTTAGGCGTTGTCGGTTTCTGGAAAGCCCAGGTTCCGCATATGGAATTGCCGTTCGTGTTGGCTATTTTTTTGAAGCCGATGGTGTTCTTGATTGAAGTGCTGGGAATGATCATCAAGCACTTTGTTTTAGCTGTGCGTTTGTTGGCTAATATGTTTGCCGGGCACTTGGTGCTTGGTGTGTTGGTGGCATTCGTCGGAGTTATTTGGTACGAAGTTACCTCGGTTTCTCATCCACTATTTTTGGGCGTGACAACTGCCAGTATCGTAGGTGCAATCGCTTTGAGCTTGCTCGAGTTGTTCGTTGCCTTTTTGCAGGCTTACATTTTCACGTTCTTATCAGCATTGTTCATTGGTATGGCTGTACATCCTCACTAGGGTTGCAGCGTGTTTAGATTTACCGTTCGTTGAATCAGGAGACGGAAAAAGTGTTTAAGTGGACCAAGATCGCCTTGTCTGTCGTGGCTCTTCTCGCTGTTGCAACACCAGCTATGGCTCAAGATGCCGCAAGTGGTGGAGTGAATGTTATAACCGGTTCGGCGATTGGCGCTGGTCTGGTTATGCTCGGTGCGGGTTTTGGCATTGGTCGTATCGGATCATCTGCTGTGGAAAGCATGGCTCGTCAACCGGAGGTTGCTGGTGGTATTCAGACGGGCATGATTATTTCTGCCGCTTTGGTTGAGGGTGCGACGTTCTTTGCCTTGATCGTCTGTATGCTTGCTGGTTGATCGTTTTTCGGGTTGGATCTACCAAACTACGTTTTACGCAGGGAATATCGCGATGCACGATCGTATGTGGTTGCATCTTGTGGTGTGGTCACTCGCTTTGCTCGGACCGTTGTCCGGGGGTCAAGCGTATGCTGCGGACAATGCAGAAGTGACCTCCGAACAGGATGTTTCGGCTGGTGAACAGGCCGGCACGGGAACGCACGACGCGGATGGGCATGCTAGTGATGGGCATGCTAGTGATGGGCATGCGGATCATGGTCACTCGGGTGATAGCCATGGTGCGGCAGCTGATCACGGCGAAGTGCCGAGTCCAATTAGTGTCGATCCGGATTTGGCTATCGTCACGGCTGTCATTTTCTTTGGGCTGTTGGCTGTGCTCTGGAAGTTTGCCTGGAATCCGATTATCGCAGCTATCGATGCTCGCGAAGGTAAGATGGCGAGCGATCTAGCGGCTGCTGCGAAAGCCAATGAGGAGTCGAAGCGGCTTTTGGCGGCCCATGAAGCAAAATTGGCGGAAGCTGCTGCGGAGGTTCGTCAGCTGTTGGATGGTGCTCGGAAGGACGCGGATGTGCACCGCGAAAAGATTTTGGCGGAGGCTCAGGCCGCTGCCCAATCGGAAAAAGATCGAGCAATACGAGAGATCGAATCGGCGAAAAACGCGGCGTTGCAGGATGTCGCAGAGAAAAGCGTCGATACGGCCGTCGCATTGGCTGGCAAGATTGTGAAGCGGCAGCTGTCTGCTCAGGATCATTCGCAGTTGATCGGTGAGGCCCTAGAAAAGTTTCCAAGTAAGAACTGATCATCTGGTAGACAGTTTTCGGCCGGAATTCGCAGTTAGGCATTCGTTATGGCAGACGACGCGGCAGTAACACCTGAAGTTGATATCGATAAGCAGCGGCTTGGGTCCGTTTATGCGAAAGCGTTTTTGGCCGCGGCTGAAAAGCAGCAGGTCGGGATTGATGCGATCGTCGACGAGTTGGATTCGTTGGTCGAAGATGTTTTGAAACGCTTTCCAGGCTTTGAGGCGACTCTTGGGTCGCAGCGGATTTCCCAGGAAGAAAAAGCGCAATTGCTCGATCGAGTTTTCCAGGGAAAGGCCTCCGAAACACTGTTGACCTTCTTGAAGGTGGTCGGTGCACATGGTCGGCTCGACTGCATTCGGCAAATACGGAACGCAGCTCGAGCCGAGTTGAACCGTTTGCATGGTCGAATCGCCGTGGAGGTGACAACGGCCGAGCCACTGACGGATGAGTTGCGAACTCAGATTGTTAACAAGTTGCAAGAGGCCACTGGAGTGCCGATCGACCTGCAGTGTAAGGTGGATGCCGCGATCATTGGTGGACTCGTCGTGCGAGTTGGAGATACCGTTTACGACAGTAGTGTTTTGAATCAACTCGCTCAATTGAAACGCGAAACACTCGGAAAGACATTCAGCCAGTTGCGTGAATCGACTGATCGATTCGCGGTTTCCGGCTGAACCAAGAATGAGGTTAAGCGAATCCCATGAAGTTTAATGCGGATGAGATTGCATCGGTCATTCAGCAAGAGATCGAGCATTTTAAAGATCAAGTTGACGTGCGCGAGGTCGGCACCGTTCTCGAAGTCGGGGACGGTATCGCTCGTGTCTACGGTCTCTCTGGTGTTATGGCCGGTGAGATGGTTGAGTTTCCCAACGGCGTGACCGGGCTGGCGTTCAACCTCGAAGAGAATAGCGTTGGTGTGATTATTCTGGGGGATTACCTACAGATCAACGAGGGCGATGAAGTTCGAAGTCTCGGGCGATTGCTGTCGGTACCTGTGGGGGAATCGCTCGTTGGTCGTGTCGTGGATCCACTCGGCAATCCGTTGGATGGTTTGGGTCCAATTGACACGAACGAGCGCCGTTTTGTCGAAGATGCGGCACCGGGTGTGGCGGATCGGCAGCCAGTTTGCGAGCCACTGCAAACTGGGATTAAGGCGATTGATGCGATGACTCCGATCGGTCGTGGACAACGCGAATTGATCATTGGTGATCGCAAAACGGGTAAGACGGCGATCGCGATTGATGCGATCCTCAATCAAAAGAATACCGGTGTAAAATGCTTCTATGTGGCGATCGGTCAAAAAGACTCGTCGGTCGCCGGCGTGGTGGAGACCTTGAGGCAACTTGGTGCGATGGAGTACACCACCGTGATTGTGTCGGGCGCTAGTACCCCTGCCCCGCTGCAATACGTGGCACCCTATGCGGGTACGGCCATGGCCGAGCATTTTATGTATCAAGGCGAGCACGCTTTGATCATTTATGACGATCTTTCCAAACAAGCTGCGGCCTATCGCGAACTCTCATTGTTGATGCGACGGCCACCAGGGCGTGAAGCTTATCCCGGTGACGTGTTTTACTGTCACAGTCGATTATTGGAGCGTTCTTCCAAGCTCTCCGACGACAAAGGTGGTGGCTCGCTGACTTCACTGCCAATTATTGAGACGCTGGAAGGTGAGGTTTCGGCTTACATTCCGACAAACGTGATTTCGATCACCGATGGTCAGATTTATCTTCAGCCTGATTTGTTCTTTGCCGGGATTCGTCCGGCGATGAACGCCGGTATCTCGGTTTCTCGCGTGGGTGGTGCAGCTCAAATCAAAGCGATGAAGAAGGTCGCTGGGGGTTTGCGATTGGACTTGGCCGCCTTCCGGGAATTGGAAGCGTTCGCGCAACTTGGTACTGAATTGGATGCAGCGACACAGTCACAGCTTGATCGTGGTTATCGCATGGTCGAGTTACTGAAACAGCCGCAGTATAAACCGCTCAATGAAATTGATCAGGTACTGAGTATTTTTGCGGGTACACAGGGTTACTTGGATTCCATCCCGATTCCAGAGGTTGCGAGCTGGGAAGAGGAGTTCTTGGAGCACATCCATGGCACCTACCAGCAGCTGTGGGACAAGCTTGCCAGCGAAAAGAACCTGAGCGGCGAACTGGACGCGGAGATTCGACGCGTCATCGAAGATTTCAACAAACAGTTCATGGCCTCCCTGGAAGCGAATGCTTCGAGCTAGGGATCTGTGCGGACTGTTGAGCTGGAGTTTTCACGCCGAAGTATGAATTTATTTCCAACTTGGAATGACTTCAGCGGATGGCGGCTGAAGCTACTCTGAGGAATAGTTGTGAGCGTGGCTGGGACTGCCTTCGCCGTTTAGGTTGGCGAGGGTAATAATGACCGATACCTTTGAATTTTTTCGCATGACTGAATAGCGAGTAAGAAATGGCCAAGGCTCGAGCCCTTGATAAACGTCGCAAGTCGATTCGAAACATTCGCAAGATCACCCGCACGATGGAGTTGATTGCCACGGCGCGGTTCAAGAAAGCGATGGATCGTGCCACGGCTGCTACCGCCTATACCGAACGGATCACTGCAATTGTCGCCGATTTAGCACGTGCTGGGTTGGAAGTCAGTCATCCACTGCTTGAGCCTCGTGACGAACCTAAGTCGGCCGTTTTGTTGGTTCTAACCGCGAACCGCGGCCTTTGTGGCGGCTACAACGGAAATGCACAACGGCTGGGGATGGCACGCTGGAAACAGATGCAGGAAGAGTTTCCGAAATGCCACCTTGAGATTTCCGGGAAGCGAGGGATTTCTGGATTTCGGTACCGGAACATCGAACCTGACGAGTCCTACACCCATTTCGAGGATAAGACGAGCTACGAAGAAGTCGAGACACTCGCCAATCGCTATCTTGACGATTACATTGCGGGAAAGCTTGACCGGCTCGATATCGTCTACACGCAATTCGAGACCGTGGCGCGTCAAAAACCCGTCGTGGAAACACTCCTGCCGCTCGGTGGGCTGGAAGGGTCGGGTGAAGACCAGGAAGAGGCGGCGGACTCCTTGTACGAGTTCCTGCCATCGGCCGAAAGCATTTTAGAGGAAATCGTACCAACGAGCTTCAAGATCAAGCTCTTCAAGTGTTTTCTTGATGCAGCTGTCAGTGAGCAAATCTCGCGAATGGTCGCCATGAAGGGTGCCACCGAGAACGCCGGCGATCTGATTAAACAGCTCTCAATGACCTACAACCGTGCTCGGCAGTCTCAAATTACTGGCGAGATTATGGAAATCATCGGTGGTGTCGAGGCACTTAACAAGTAACCGCCTTCGGGCTGAATTCAATAACCTTAAAAAACGTGTAAGGTGAAAGCGAAACAAGATGGCAACTGCAACTTCCAACGTTGGAAAGATCACCCAGGTCATTGGCTCGACATTTGATGCTCAGTTCCCCGAAGATCAGATGCCTTCAATCTACAACGCGGTGAAAATCGTCAGCGATCAAAAGGGCGTGTCGTTGAATCTGACTGGAGAGGTGCAACAGCATCTCGGGGGTGGCCGGGTCCGTTGTGTTGCTTTAGGTAGCACTGACGGTATGGTCCGCGGTCAAGACTGCATTGATACGGGAGCTTCCGTATCGGTTCCTGTTGGCGATGCGACGCTGGGGCGTGTATTCAACTTGCTCGGTGAACCGGTTGACGGTGGGGGTGAGGTGCAGACCGAAGAACGCTGGCCAATTCACCGTGATCCCCCAAAGGTTGAAGAGCTGTCGACCAAGACTGAGCTCTTTGAGACTGGAATCAAGGTTGTTGACCTCCTCACACCGTTTGTGCGTGGTGGTAAAGCCGGGTTATTCGGTGGAGCCGGTCTGGGAAAGACGGTGATTTTGACGGAGCTAATCGCTCGGATTGCTTCGGCTCACGGCGGTTATTCAGTGTTTGCCGGCGTGGGAGAACGAACCCGTGAAGGAACGGACCTCTGGTTGGAAATGCAGGATGCCAAGATCGGTGATACGGGCCGCAGCGTCATCGAACAAACCTGTATGGTCTTTGGCCAAATGAATGAGCCGCCGGGTGCACGCTTGCGTGTTGCTCTGTCTGCCTTGACGATGGCCGAATACTTCCGCGATACGACAGGGAAAGATACCCTGCTGTTTGTTGATAACATTTTCCGCTTCTCGCAAGCGGGTAGTGAGGTCTCCGCTCTGCTCGGTCGCATGCCGTCGGCCGTGGGATATCAGCCCACCCTGGCTACCGAAATGGGAGCTCTGCAAGAGCGAATTACCTCGACCGATAAGGGGGCCATTACCTCCGTGCAGGCCGTTTACGTGCCGGCCGATGATCCGACCGATCCGGCACCCGCGACCGCCTTTGGACAGCTGGACGCCTTTATTTATCTGGAACGATCGATTTCGGAAAAAGGAATTTATCCGGCGATCGACCCGTTGGCTTCGTCCAGTCGTATTCTGGATCCTCAGTATGTGGGGGATCGTCATTACGCAATCGCACGACGTGTCCAAACGACGTTACAACGCTATCGTGAGCTTCAGGACATCATCGCCATTCTTGGTGTTGATGAATTGAGCGAAGAAGACAAATTAATCGTGCATCGAGCTCGACGGATCGAACGCTTCCTGTCCCAGCCGTTCCTTGTAGCGGAAGTCTTTACAGGAAAGCCAGGTGAAATCACCTCGCTGGAGGACACGATTCGCAGCTTCGAAGAGTTGTGCGACGGTAAGTGGGATCACCTTCCTGAACAGGCCTTCATGTATATCGGCTCGATTGAACAAGCCGAAGAGCAGGCTAAGAAAATGCAGGAAGAGGCCTAGTTCCGAGCATGACCTGCCATGATTTCGAAAACACGTCCTTCCAATTCGTCTAGGTAGAGCTTAAATGGCTGAGTTACAATGCGTCGTCGTTACCCCGGAAGAAACGGCTGTCGAGCAAGTGGCTTCGTTTGTCGTTGTCCCGTTATTTGACGGCGAATTGGGAATCGGTGTCGGGCACAGTCCGATGATCGGTCGATTGGGATATGGTGAGATGCGAGTCACCGGTTCCGATGGCTCGAAGGCTCGCTACTATGTCGATGGCGGGTTCGTGCAGGTTGCTGAAAATGTCGTGACCGTGCTGACGGGGAAAACGGTGCCGGTAGCGGATTTGGATTTGGCAACTGCCGAACAACAGATCGCGGAGGCGATGAAGCGGGCTGCCAACACGGATGAACTCCTAGAACTTCGAGATCGGGCCGTCGAACAGGGTCGCGCACAGCTTCGGCTCGCACAACGTTAGTTGTTGTCTGTCGGGCTGTGCTGTCGTTTCTTGCGAAACGTGGCTGACAACGTTGGGCTTCTGGTAGACTTGTTGCGTGCCTGATTTGCCTTCCACGCACCGTTCGCACTCAAGCCGGCTCCTGTCTGGGGTGGTGCTGCTGCCTTTTCTGGTGATCTTTGCCTCCTCGTTTTTTTCCGAACGTGAATTTGCGTTTCGGGACATCTCCCACTATTACGTTCCTTACTGGGGTTATATCCACCAGCAGTGGGCGGATGACGGTTTGCCTTGGTGGAATTCGCTAGAAGAAAATGGTCGCCCCTTAGCGGCCGATGCGACAGCCAGCGTGTTTTATCCTGGGCAGTTGATGTTTTTCCTGCCTCTTTCGCTGTTAGTTGCCAGCAAACTCTACATTTATCTACACGTCTTATTGGCCGCCGTAAATTGTTTTTGGGCGGCGCGGGCGGTGGGCATTTCTCGCGACTCAAGCGTCTTCGCGGCGATCGCCTATGCGTTTGGTGGCAGCATTGTCTTTCAATACTGTAATCCCGTTTTTCTGGTGGGGGCGGCCTGGGCGCCGTTGGGCCTTGCTGCGATCGAATGGCTTGTCGAGTCGGCGCGAATTCGGTTCGCGGCAACGCTGGCTGCGGTGATGGCACTGACTGTACTCGGAGGGAATCCACAATCGGCTTATCTGTTGGTGATTGTCGCTGTGTTGCGAATCGCCTGCACTGCGAAAACTGCGGAACAAGAAGTGGAGTTAGGTGATCAAAAGCGCGAGCAAGTCGAGTTGCAGAATCAGCACCTCAGTCTCTGGTCTCGTCGCATCCGATTGCTGGTCTTGTTAGCGGGGGCAAGCTTTTTCGCCGTGTTGTTGTCTGCCGTTCAAGTGTGGCCATCCCTTGATTGGGCAAGCGTCAGTGAGCGTGCGGATTACAACGCGCCTCGTTCTTTAGTAGAGATCGTGAGAGACGTCTGGAGTGATGGGGCAGTCCAACTAAACGGCTTGTTTCAACCACCAGAAACGGGGACGCATCGCGCTGGTCAATATAACTTCAGTATCGGTCCTTGGCGTTGGGCAGAAATGTTGTGGCCGAATTTTAGCGGTCGTCCGTTTCCAAGAAACGAACGCTGGCTGAATGGGATTCCCGCAGAGGGGCGTTACTGGTCGCCGAGTCTCTACATGGGGTTGCTGCCGTTCCTGCTCGGTGCTTCTGCCTTGCGACTCCGCTCTCGCGATCAAACACAGCGCTGGCTCAGTTGGTGTGTTTTGTTGTTTGGGCTGGGTGCTTTGGGGGGGTTCGGTTTGTTTTGGTTGTGGAGTGAATTACAAATCGTAGGGGGAGAGCGACCGTCAGAACTTTGGGCGCCCGTGGGTGGCGTTTATTGGATGATGAATGTGCTGTTACCTGGTTTTGTGGTGTTTCGATATCCGGCCAAACTTTGGACGTTTGTTGCGTTGGGCTTGAGCTTACTTGCAGGCAAAAAACTTGACGATCTGCTCAACTTGTCCAACCCATCTTTCAAGCCGGTTTTGTTATTGTTTGGAGCGATCACCTTTACTTTACTGGTGGGAGCCTTCCTGTTCGTGAAGCCGATTCAAACATGGTTCGCTTCTGTTCCACCTGATCTTGCCTTTGGACCGCTGGATCCAGCATCGACGTTGAATGGCTTACGTTGGACGCTTGTGCACAGCTTGATCATTGCGGGGGCCAGCTATTTGTGTCTCGGTGAATTTTGGCGTCTGCGGAAGTCAGCGATCCCAATCGTGTTGATTACGGCGGTGGATTTAGCGATTGCCAATGCTTGGATGGCTCCGACCACAACGATGCCCGACACGGACTCTGAATCGCCCTTCGTGGAAACGCTTCGTGCCTCTGATCCGGCGGGCAAACGTCCAGTCACCTATCGATGGGTGGTGTCGGGGTGGTATCCGCGCAAATGGGAACGGGAGTCAGAATCAAAACGCTTAGAACAAATCGTTGTCTGGGATCGCGAGACGCTACGTCCGAAATACAATCTGAATGATGGAATTGCGGCGATGAATAGTTCAACTTCGTTCGCATCGATTCAACAGCGGGCAACGCTGAACCTTTTGCACCAAGCGGCAAAGCATGATTTTCCAGAATTCTATCAGCTATTGAATGTGCTTGGCATTGAATATGTCATCGCCCCGGCCACAGTCGGCTTGGCGGAGCCTCTGGAGCGATTACTGCCACAGAAACCGACGTTTGTTACCCAGTCGGCCGCTCTTTGGCACAACCCTCAGGTAGGACCGCGTGCGTGGATTGTACATCGGCTGCGTCGCACGGAAGACGATGGAAGGTCGCTCGACTTGCAGACTGACCTCGAGCGAATTTTGCTTCCCCAGAACGAGAATGAAAGCATTGGTCAGTGCGTGGTGCTGGAGCCGTCGGTTGAGGTTTCAGGGATCCTCCGGCAGATTGCTCCGAGCGATCCGAGCGATCCGGCGTCGACGGAAGCGGAATCCTGTGAGGTTTTGTTTGATCAGGATTCGAAGTTGGTGATTCGAGCCCATCTTGAACAAGCGGGATTCGTGGTGGTGCGAGACAGCTACGCACCTGGTTGGAGTTGTCAGGTGAAAGAAGATGGTTCGCCATCTCGGCCCGCTTCGGTCTTGCGTGCCAATCGAATTATGCGGGCAGTAGCACTGCCGGCCGGAATCTATCAATTGACAATGGTTTATCGACCCGAATCGGTTTATCGAGGCGCGACGGTGAGCGTTATTGCTTGGCTGTTCTTGTTGCTGGTCGCTCTGCTGTGCGCGGTTCGAAAGCGATTTTGATTAGATGCGGTAGTTCGCCGAGGCATCCAGTTCATCGGGACGGTCCGCACGCATCTTCAACCTTGGTTGTTCGAGCACCACGGTCGTGTGAGGCTCGACGCTGTGAGTTAACCAGACGCTAGAACCGACCACCGAATCATTACCAATGTGTGTTTTTCCACCGAGCACTGTCGCGTTCGCGTAAACCACCACCCGGTCTCCGATTGTGGGGTGACGCTTCATGCCTCGAACCAGGCGTCCGTCGGAATCGGTGTCAAAGCTCAAAGCTCCGAGTGTCACGCCCTGGTACAGTTTGACATAGTCGCCAATTTCGCACGTTTCGCCGACAACTACCCCCGTTCCGTGATCAATGAAAAAGTATTCTCCCACTTGCGCGCCTGGGTGAATGTCGATGCCCGTTTCTTTGTGGGCCCATTCGGTCATCATGCGGGGAATGAAAGGAACACCTAGGCGATGCAACTCATGCGCCATGCGAAAGACCGTGATCGCATGCAGTCCTGGATAGCAGAAGATGACCTCGTCTCGACTGCGGCAGGCAGGGTCCCCTTCGAATGCCGCTTGCACATCGGTTGCCAAAAGTTTTCGCAGTCGTGGCAGCGATTCTAGAAACATGATCGCCATCGCCTGCCCCTTGGCTTCAAAGTCATGCTCTTCTTCACTTGGTTCTAGTTTCGATTGAAGGCGTTCCTCGTGCTGCAGAGCTCTTGCGATCTGATTGGTGAGTTTGTCGTGCAGTCCGTCGATCAAGTCACCCACATGGTAGGAAATGTTGCCGAGATGTAATCCTTCGCGACGGCGGTAGCCGGGATAGATTATTTCCCGCAGATCTTCAATTGCCGAGATGATGATCGAATAGCTCGGCAAGGGACAATGTCCCAAATGATTGATCGTGCCGATTTCCGAATAGGAAGCGACAACTTGATTGGTTAGCTTTGGAAGTTGTTCTTTGAGTCGAAAGTCGGAGGCCATGTTGGGCTCCTTTCCGAGAAATCTCAGACGCATTTTGGATTGGTCACGCAGGCCTGAGAACGCCGCCACGAATCGGAGAGCGAAGCATCGAAACGGAGCTTCGCAACCGTGGCATGCAAAGGGGGCTAAGTATCGCAGGCAGTTCTTGGATTTCGGAACGTTCCCTTCACCTAATCGCTCTCAATGCTAGGCATTTCGCGCAGGTGGGGCAAGCGCTCCTATCTTTATTCGGACAAAAATCGAATTCAGCTTCAACGAAAATGTCCGCTGGCTCTGCGAGTCAGGAAATTGCAAAGAGCTAGCGAATCACAAAATTCGATAAAACCGGCTGGGAATCGCGCGGTCGGTCGTGAATCGCTGCTCCTTACTTATTCGTCTTCTTCTTCTTCCTGCATCTTGGCTTTCGCCAAGATGTCTTGCTGAACGTTGGGAGGTACCACATCGTAGTGGTCGAATTCCATCGTGTAACTGCCCTGCCCGCCCGTCATACTTGAAAGGCTACGAGCATAGGTTGTGACCTCGGCGAGTGGAACTTCCGCGTGGACCGTTTGGAGATTCCCTCCGGCCGCATCGCTGCCAAGCACTCGTCCTCGCCGTCCTGACATGTCACTGTAAACGTCCCCCACATGGTCTTCTGGGACTGTGATCGCCATTTTTACGACCGGTTCCAGTAGGCTGGGCTTGGACTCTTGGAATATGTTCCGGAATGCCATGGAGGCCGCCATTTTGAAGGCCGTTTCCGAACTGTCCACAGGGTGATGTTTTCCAAAGTGGACTTCGATGCAGACATCCTGCACGTTGTATCCCGCGATGACACCCCGTTCCATGCGTTCATGAAAACCTTTGGCAATGGCTGGCATGAAGTTACCGGGAATCACGCCACCGACGACCGAGTCGACCCACAAGAAATTGTTTTTCTCGTTGTAGTGATAATCTTTGAGTTGCGGAAATCGATCCTTGGTGATGTATTCCTCGAGATTCACGTCACGAGGGAGCGGCCACATTCGAATGTGCACTTCACCAAACTGTCCCCGGCCTCCTGATTGCTTCTTATGACGGTAGCTACCTGCTGAATCGGCCTGAATTGTTTCGCGATAGGGTATTTTAGGTTCTTTGGTTTCGACTTCTAGCTTGTCCCGTCGGGACAAACGTTCTTGGATGACCGACAAGTGTAGTTCACTCATACCCGTCATCACCAACTCTTTCGTCTGACCACCACGGTCCAGGTGGAAGGTTGGATCTTCTTCGACAACTTTATTGAGTGCACCAGATAACTTGGTTTCGTCGCCGCGACTCTTGGGGCTCACCGCAAGTCCGACCATTGGCATGGGGAAGCTGATTTCCGAAATTTCGAATTCACCGATCATTGCCCCCGTATGCAGATCATCCATTTTTGCAACGGCCACAATGTCCCCCGGGCCGGCACTGTCGACGGGAGCCGTTTCGGATGCTTGGACTTTCAATAACTGTCCAATCTTCACTCCTTTACGCGCTGAGGACGCGGGGACTGTCTCATCTTTTTTAAGCGTACCGCTGAAGATCCGAATGAAGCTGAGTTTTTGTACGAACGGGTCGATACGCGTTTTGAAGACTTGCCCGACCAGAGGCCCGTCCGGATCGCAGCTGAGCTCGATTTCTTCTCCATCTTTCAGGGCCGTTCTGGCAACGTCAGCTGGAGACAAGCAGCACATGTTAATCGCGTCAAGCATTTCCGAGACGCCGATGTCCATTTTGCCGGAACAGCAAAGAATCGGGACCAAGGAGCCCTCCCCGACAGCTTGCACAATCAAACGCGACAGCTCCTCCTCCGTGGGTTGGGTGCCCTCAAAGTAACGTTCCATCACCTCCTCGTCGACCTCGATGATCGACTCAATCAGCGGTTCACGAATTTCATCGGGATCGACTAACGCGCCGCTGGCGTCACCGACTGGCTTCAGGGTATTCACGACTCCCTTTAGCTGATCTCCCAGACCGATGGGAATCGTGAGCAATGCACATTTCGTTCCCCACAATTTCTGAATGCTGCTGATCAGGCCGGGAAAATCAATGTTCTCATCGTCCAGCTTATTAATGATGATGACGCGGCCCAATTTCGCTTTGCCAGCTTCATCAAATACTCGGCGCGTGTTGACTTCGATACCTGAGTGAGCGTTGATAACGATGGCCGCGTTGTCGACACCACGCAAAGCCCCGATCGTTTGCCCAATGAAATCGGGATAACCGGGGGTGTCGATCGCGTTATATTCTTTTCCGTCATGAGTGAAATGGACGACGGACGCCTCGACCGTGTATTTGTGGGTCTTTTCTTCGGCATCGAAGTCGCAAATGCTGGTTCCGTCGTCGACACTTGGCTGGCCGCTGACGGCGCCGGACTTGATCAAAATCTTGTCGACCAGAGTGGTCTTTCCAGCTGATCCATGACCGCAAAATGCAACGTTTCGAATGTCCGCGACTTTTGCTTTCGCCATGCCAATGTCCTTATCTATTTAACGTTGAGTTATTTTAAAGATTTATCGACGCGTCGGACGGCCCCGTCTCGTGTTGGGACGCAGCAGGTTACCTCATTTGCTCCTGCCCGATGCCTTGCCGCAAAATGCATCCGGATCGGAAGGCCCACACGCGAACAACCGTACGATGGGCTTAGCTTTGGCACAGAAACATCAGGAAAACGAGCAATATCGCACAGAAAATGGGCACTGACAAGTAGCGGAGGCCCTAAGGGAGTTCGGCAAAGTTTTGCAGAATCTGCAAGCCCTGCCGCTGGCTTTTTTCGGGGTGAAATTGCGTGGCGAAAAGATTGTCACGCCAAATCATCGAACAGAAGGGACTTCCGTAATCAGTTTCGACGGCAATACACGAGGTGTCAGTCGGTACGACGTAATAGGAGTGCACGAAATAGAAAAAAGATTCTGACGGTATGTTGGCGAGAATGGGGGCCGTGCGTCGTATGGAAACTTGATTCCAACCCATGTGTGGAACTTTATAGTTGTCAGGCAGTTCGAAGCGCGTGACCTTGCCTGGCAAAAGCCCCAATCCCTCGTGTTCACCATTCTCGTAGCTAACATCAAATAGCAATTGCAAGCCCAAGCAGATTCCCAGAAAAGGCTTGCCTTGCTCGACTTGATCGCAGATGGGTTGCACCAGTTGCCGTCGCCTGAGCGCAGCCATCGCGTCTTGAAAAGCGCCGACTCCCGGCAAAACAACCTTGGTAGCTGCCGCGATCTCCTGGGGATCACTCGTTACGACAGCCGAGTGCCCGACCCGTTCGAAGCCCTTTTGGACTGAACGCAGGTTACCCATTTCATAGTCGATAATCGCAATCATCTCTGACGTTCCTCTCATCCTGCGAACAGAAGCTTGCCGAGTTCAGTGGGACACTCCATCTGCTCGACAGGTTCGGCTACGCATTGTAAACGGTATTGCCGAGTTGCGTCAGCAGAGAGAAAGGGTTGCCCACGCGGTTGCGAGCTTAGCGATTGCCGGCCGTTTGTGGATAAACGACGATTTCTACGCGCCGATTCTTAGATTGACCGGTGACAGTGGCATTCGAGGCGAGCGGGTAATTCGTTCCGTGCCCGAGGACGAAGAGTTGCGATTTAAGTGACTGATGTTGAGCACTAATTGCCTCAAAAACCACCATGGCTTGGGCAGCTGTGAGTTGGTGAGCGCTTCGCCAGCCGGTCGCGCTAGTTGGTTCTGATTCGGCATGAGCTTCGATGCCCACCACCTGTCGTGGGTAGTTACGCAAAATCGCATCGGAAACCTGATTAATCACGAGATTGGCATCGGGTCGCAGAGAAGCGCCGTCACTTGCAAAGAGTCGATCGGTCGGGATTTCGATGCGGACCAAGTCACCGTCCTGTCGAACGTTAAGCCCCTCCACAGTCACTGCGGTCAAACTCTTGCGGTAGCTGTTATTGGCAGTGATTGCTGCCCCGCTGCGTCGCTGCGAAGAAGTCAGTAAGGAATCGTATTTGTCGCTCGCTTCTTCCGACGTTTTTAACGCGTTAGCTAATTGATTGGAGGTTTCTTTAAGGCGTTGTTGTAAGAGATTGTTTTGGTCTTCCAGCAACTGAACACGCTGTTGAACTTGAGAAAAATCTGCGTAGAGATCTTGGTTGCGCTGATCCAAACTCTTGGCACGACGTCCAAGTTCATCATATCGCCCCAACGCTTCACGTGCCTGGTCGGCGAGCATGACTTCTTGTGCTTTTTGATCGTTGCTTATGTCAGTTTTTGCTTGCTGTTGTTGTTTTTGCAGTGCGGCCAGTTGGGATTCTGTTCGCGCTTGCTGTTGACGCATTGTTTCAAGCTGTCGTTGTTGCTCATTGGCGAGGCGCACTTGTTCGTTTGCCTTGGCCTGCATGTCTGCAGCGTAGGACGAAGAGGGTGCGGCAGTGCCAAATGTATTGACACCCGAGTAGGGAGTCGCAGGCGTTTGGCCGCCTTGATTTTGATTGCAACCGATGAAGCCAAGCATCGTGAAAATGACACACACCGCAAGTTGGGCACGCATGCGGCGGGAGACGAGTATTCGATTTAGAACTCGCAAGATCATCTGCTTAGGCATCGCCCGTGGCGATTCCTCCGGGGGTTGGCACCGAACAATTTTCAGCGCGGAGATAATATCGATCCACGCTAGAGGCTGCAAGACCAACCCCATGGCTGATCGCAGGTTGATGGCCTCGGCGATTCGCCAACTGCTAGCAGGGGAGATTTCTTGATGTTGTGCTAGCGGGGGCGTACCGCTCGAATCAGGACTAACAGGATCCCGAGCAGAATCAAGCAGACGCCAAACACCAGCGGGACGAACCATCCCATCGCAAAGACTGGGATACCCCAGCGGTTCCAAATGGCTGGCCAGAAGAGAATTAAGAGAATGGTTGCCAGGCTGAGGAAGGGACCATAGGCAATATCTTTACGCTGGGTCAAAATCCACTGGGAAATAGCGATGATGACCCCCGCGAAAGGTGCGAGGAAAAAAATGATCAGGGACGGTTGCCAGCCAACGAAGGCACCGATCATGCCCATCAAAGTGACATCTCCAAATCCCATTGCCTCTTGCCCAAGTGCAAGACTAGCGACGATGCGGACCAGCCAGATGACGCTACCGCCGGCCGCCATTCCCACCAGAGATGTCAGCAGGCCTTGCCAAGCGAGCCCGCCCCGCCACCAGACGGCGACGCTGGCGGCGGATGTCGCCAAGGCCAAGCCGGTCATGAGTAGTGTGCCACGGTGACGACCGATGCTGGCGAGCAAATAGCGAACAAACTTCCTGGAGCCGCTCCGATACCAGAGTGTTTTGGGCAGCATTGCGTACCACCATCCGACGATGCAGGCCAAGCCAATGCTTAAACCTTTGGCGCCTTGCAAATCGGCCGGCCATGGATTCGGTTGGCTGAGCCACAAGGGGGATGTGACAATGGGAGGGGGCAACTCACTCCAAGCTGGTAACAGACTAATGGGCAGCACGGCCGCAAGTAGCAAACCGATTAAGGTGCCGGGAATCGTGATTTCGTCGGGAATCGTTTGTTCGTCCAAGTCGATAAAAGTCGCGACGGTCATGAAGCAGATCAAGATAGCATGGCTGAGAAACTGAGCACGGATAACCGAATCTGCAATCGGTAGGGAGCCCAAGGGATACAGCCCTCGTTGCATCTCAAGCCAATACAGGGTAACCAATCCAGCGGCCAATCCGAGTTCGATAACCATCGGCCGCAGCCAGAATCCCTCGCCATGAAGGCTTGACTCGCGGCGTAACCGCCACCAGCCAAGAATCGGGATACGATCGAGAGCTGTTCGTGGAGCTGTCTGGGCCGGTGGTTTGGACCAAGGGCTGATCGTTCGCTTGTGCCACGCCAGACGATAAATCCCACGATTGATTTGTCCGCCTATGAAAAGCGAGATCAAGGCAATGGCGACAAGTTCCAAGGGCATGGCAAATTAGCTAGGGTCGTTTTGAGAAGGAACATCGAGTTTCTTGAGGATATCGTCGACAATTTCGCTGGGGGTTCGTCCATCCGTATCAATGATGCAATCTGAGCTTGCTTGATAGATCGGTGTACGCTCGGTTAACACTTGTGTGATCTCAGCGAAGCCGCCAGATTGAGTGAGATTGGGACGTTGGCTATCGGAAAGGAGATCATCCGTAATGCGTTGATAAATTGTCTCAGCGGTGGCTCGTAACCAGACGACAGGGCCAGCAACCTGCAATATCTGGCGATTTTCGGGTCGTATAATGGTGCCGCCACCGAGGGCCAAGATTAGCTTGTGCTGTCGCGCCATTTGAGCAACGACTTGTGACTCGAGATCCCGAAAACGCGGCTCGCCCTCGTCGTCGAAGATTTGACGAATTGGCCGACCGACTAACGACTCGACTTCGGCATCTGTGTCGACGCAACGCCACCCGAGACGTTCGGCGAGTAGCTGTCCCACCGTTGTCTTGCCTGTACCTCGATAACCCGTGAGTGATATCAGCATAGGGCGTTCAGTTTGGACGTTCGTATTTGGCTGGGCCAATCGTGCGTTTGAGGACATCTCGCATCAGATCGGTGGGAGCCGGTTTTCCAGCGAAGTACTGGAATTGTAAGGCGGCTTGGCGAATGAACATGTCAACGCCGGTAACGACCACGCAGTGTTTTTCCTTCGCGTGTTTGATTAGCAGGGTCTGCTCCGGATTGTAGACCGTGTCGAAGACTGTCATCGCAGGACGAAGTCGATTTTTTTCGAAGGGCGTCTCGTCCACATTGGGGTGCATGCCGATCGGGGTGCAGTTGAATAGAATGTCGGCGTTGAGCGTGTGACGTAGCTCCCAGTCAATTACTTTGCAGTTTAATGTGTCGCTGAACATGGTGGCTCGTTGGGGAGAGCGAGCTGCTACGATCACGGTCGCACCACGGCGAGTGAGTCCATAGGCAATTGCCTTTGCAACGCCCCCGGCTCCGAGGATTAGGGCCGTTTTTCCGCTGAGCGATTTTTCTTGATCAGGTAGTTTCATGATCTCGGCCAAGCTGTCCATCGCTGCTCGATAGTCGGTGTTGTATCCAATGATTTGGTCGTCTTGGAACACAAGGGTGTTGGCAGCTCCAATCCCTTGAACGGCTGGGTCAACTTTTGTGCAATGCGCCAAGACCGATTCCTTATGGGGAATGGTCACGCTCAAACCTCGAATACCGATGTCAGGGCAATCCTTGAGGAATTGGCTTAATTCTTCGCGTGGAACGCGAAATGGCAAATAGACTTTGTTGAGATCTAATTTTTTGAATGCCGCGTTGTGAATCACAGGACTCAGGCTGTGTCCAATTGGGTCGGCGATGACGCCGTAGACGTCGGTGTTCTGGGTGATCGTCTCGTATCGATAGGTTTCGGTCATTTGCTTGAAGCTTAACTGACCGGGAGCCAACGTTCGTTCGTGATGGAAGGTCGCGTAGGTGAACGGGGCGCCAAAACGGGCGGCTAGGACACGTGTCGGTGTCCCCATGTCGCCCATGCACATGCCGAGAGTTGGGATGTCACTTTTGGCGATAAGGTTTAACATCCGCACGTTATCATGCGGACGATTCGCCATCGTCGCCAATTTGATGACGTCTGCTTCCATCGTCGCCATGCGGGCGTGAATCTCGTCTAGATTGTCAGGTGTTTTTGTGAAGTCATGCAGACTGATGACGCGTTTAGTTTTTCCATACCGAGGGATCGACCCGGCGACATCATCTTCAATGTCGATGTACTCGACACCTTCGGCGATTGCAGAACGCAGCAATACCAGGCGTTCGGCCTCCGTTCCGCTCCATTTTCCGCCGTCGGCTGGGCGACGGCAACTGATTAATACGGGGCCCGGACGATCATCGAGTAATCGCTTGAGGTTGACTTCACCCGAGATATAGTCGAGTCGTAGTTCGACAAGCTTGGCGCCTTCCTCAACTAAATGAGCGTGCTCTGCTCGCATGTGCCGATGTCTGCCGCGACCGATACAAACGCAAATCATGAACTTCGAGCCTAGGGGGTTAATTGAGTTGTGGGGTAGCCGTCGCAGGGATATACAGATAGGAGTTGCGAAGCATTTGCCTGCGGACAGCCGTTTCCTATTTTGGCTGACAATTGAGCTCGGATCAAATCCGTTTGAACCGACGATCGAGTTCCTGCTGGGTGAATACTAACGTGGTAGGCCGGCCGTGGGGGCAGTGGTGTGAGTCCTGAACGAGCCCGCGATGCTCAATAAGTGTCGCAATTTCGGCGGCGGAAAGCCGGTCACCCGACTTAATCGCTGCTTTGCAACTCATCATGTTCAGTAATTCATCCAGAATGTCCCGACGTTCCAATGTTTTTTCTTCGATCACTAGCTGTTTGGCGATTTGTTGGATCAGTTCGACCGGGTCGACGTTACTCAACATGGCAGGGTAGCCTGACACCAACACCGTATCACCGCCGAATGGATCGACGGCAATTCCTAGTCCTTTGAGAATTTCTTGGTTTTCCAGGACGGCGGCCGCTTCGGACGGAGCCAGGTCGACAGGCTCTGGACTCAGCAGTCGCTGAACTTCCACGGTTCCTTGAGCTGCTTTTTCTCGGAATTGCTCATAGAGAATTCGCTCATGTAACGCATGTTGATCTATGATGATCAGCCCTTCCTCACAAGCGGTGACGAGGTAACGATTGTGGGCCTGCAACGCCTGGAGTTTCTCTGGCTCGACTGACGGTTCGAGCATGTTCGATCTGCCAGCTGGGTCGGGGGAGTTCGGTGAGCCGTCGTCGGTCGTTGGGTTCGATTGCCAAGCGGACGCAGTGGGCACGGCATCAAATCGAAGTTTGACCTGCTCTCCTGTTTTAACAGGGCTGTCGAAGGGACGGTGCTCGGGGATTTTGCCCCGAGCCCAGTCGGTTACCTGAGCACGGACAGTCGCCGCTTGCGACGGGTCGACGGCGTTGACCAGCGTTGCAGAATCGGGTGCGGGCTCGACTCGAGCCGTAAGATCGGTCGCGAGAAATCGAGAACGCAGCGTGCCAAGTAATTGGCTGTAGATGCGTCCCCCATCTTGGAAACGCACCTCAAGTTTACAAGGGTGAACGTTCACGTCTACGGTGTCTGGTTCCATCTCAAAACGCAAGAAAGAGATGGGATAGCGACCCGTCAGTAGAAGTCCTCGATAGGCTTCGCCCAAGGCGTGCTGGAGCGATCGATCCTTGATATGGCGGCCGTTCAGGAATAGATATTGCATCTTGTTACTGCTGCGACTGTGTGTTGGATTAGCAACGTAGCCACTCAGTTTCAAGTTGTCTTCTTCGCTGTTCACCCAAATTAAGGCATCGGCGACGTCGCTGCCGAAAATCGCCGCAATACGTTCTCGCCAATCCGTGACGGACGGCAGATCAAACAGGGTGCGTTGGTTGTGCTGCAGAGAAAACTGCACCTGTGGGTAGGCCAACGCAATGCGGGTGAATGCTTCGGACACGTGTCCGAGTTCGGTCTGTGTCGTTCGCATGAATTTGCGACGAACGGGCGTGTTGAAAAACAGATTTCGGATTTCGAGTGTTGTGCCCTGGCTACAAGCACATGGCGCGACATCGCTGAGTTGGCCGCCATTTACCGACAGTTCGAAACCAGCCTCCGCGTCTTGCACCTTACTACGGATTCGGAGTTGGCTGACTTCGGCAATGGAGGCCAGCGCTTCACCGCGAAAACCGAGCGTATCGACTGCAAACAAATCATCGGCAGATTGAATCTTGCTTGTTGCATGACTGGCGACCGAAAGCAGTAATTGCTCCTGTGGGATTCCCCAGCCGTCATCAGAAACCCGAATCAGATCCGCCCCACCCTTTTCCAGGATTACCTGGATCTGACCGGCTCCCGCATCGATTGAGTTTTCCATCAACTCTTTGACCACGCTGGCTGGACGCTCGATGACTTCGCCGGCAGCGATTTTGTTAATCACGCTGGTGGATAATTGCTGAATGGGCGGGGGCGAATCCGTGCTCATATTCGATTTCCTCGGTCTGGATCTCAGATCCCATATTCCTTGATCTTGCGGTACAGAGTCCTTGCTCCGATTCCCAGGATTCGTGCTGACTCTTCGCGATTTCCGCCGGTCAACGTCAGAGTTTGTTCCACGGCCCAACGTTCGATCTCACTGAGCGGTTGGCCAATCAGTTCCATGGGACCACCCATCTCTTTGACGGTGTTCTTTGCCGCCGCATCGTCTTCGAGTTCCATTGGCAAATCATCGACGTCAAGGATCTCATCCGTATCGATAACCACCATGCTTTCAATCACATTTCGTAACTGTCGGACATTTCCGGGCCAGTCGAACGAGAAAAGTTTTCGGCTTGCGTTTCCACTGACCCCCCGCACGGTTTTTCGGTGTCGCTTTGTGAATTGTTTTCGGAAGTGATCGCAAAGCGGGATGATATCGTCTCGGCGGTCCGCCAAGCGGGGCAGATCAACCGTGATCACCTTTAAGCGGTGATAGAGGTCTTGTCGGAAAGAGCCATCCGCGATTGCTTCGTCAAGATTGCGATTCGTCGCTGAGAGCACACGAACATTAACGCTGACCGGCTTGTTTTCGCCGACGCGGACAATCTCGCCGCTTTCCAGCACTCGCAGTAATTTGATTTGAGTGGGCATCGGCATGTCGCCGACCTCGTCAAGGAAAAGCGTACCTCCGTGAGCATATTCAAATCGCCCGACGCGGTCGGTTTGTGCGTCCGTGTAGGCGCCACGAACATGGCCAAATAGTTCGCTTTCAAGTAAATGCTCACTCAACGCTGCGCAATTCAAGGCAACGAATGGTTTCTTTTTGCGGGGACTGTTTTGATGCAGTGCCTGTGCGATCAGTTCCTTACCCGTTCCTGTTTCTCCAGAAATTAGCACGCTGGCGTCAGTGGGAGCGAGTCGCTTGACTCGCTCAATCAACGCTTTCATTTTTTCGCTGGCATAGATAATGCCTTCGAAGCCGAAACGTTCGTCGAGACGTTGATGAAGATTGACATTGGCAAGCTTCAAGCGAACCGCATCAGCTGCCTTCTCTGTCACCGCTCGGAGTCGATCGGGGGTGAGCGGTTTTTCCAGGAAATTGAAAGCTCCCTGTTGCATCGCTTCGACGGCTTTGGGAACGGATGCATGGCCGGTAACGACGATCACTTCGCAATCCGGCAAGGCTTCTTTAGCGCGGCACAGAATCTCCTCGCCATCGATTTCATTCATCACCAAGTCGGTGATGACCACGTCGAACGAGTCCTGATCGATGTACTTGGCGCCGTCTGGTCCTGACGTGGCGACTTTGCAGGCATAGCCCACGCGATCCAGCGTTTCCGCCATGGCCTGTGCGTGGCTTTTGTCGTTATCGACCACTAGCACCCGTATGGGTGTCGTGGAATTATCGGAGGAAGACTCTTTCGCGTTCGCCATGAGGGCGATGATACAAGATCATTGCATGACGGTCGATTAGGGGACCGACAAACGGTCAAATCTCAGCGATGTGACCATCTTCGGGGTTTTCAACCGGAGCCTCTTCATTCGAGGCTTTTTGAGCGTCTTCCAGTCGAGCTGGAACCGGGAATTCTAGCGTGAATTGGGTGCCATGCCCGACTTCACTTTGAACGTCAATGCGCCCTCCATGGGCCTCGATGACCTTCCGAGCAGTCGGCAATCCCAGGCCGGAACCACCGTCTTTGGTTGAATAGAAGGCATCAAACATGTGGATTGCGGTGTTTGGATCCATGCCACAACCGGTGTCGATCAAGTCGAGGGCGACCCCTTTCCGCGTTTGACGGGTTCGTGCTGTGAGCTCTCCGCCCTCGGGCATTGCCTCCAGCGAGTTTTTGACGAGGTTGACCAGCGCAGCCTCGAGGGGCTGTTCATCTTGCATGATGCTCGGTAGTTCCGGATCGAGATAGCGAAGTATTTCAACGCGATCTTCGTCGGCTTGAGCCTGGAAGAGATCAAGCACTCGCTCAATCTGCTCATTGAGACTACCTGGTGTAAGATCCAATTTTCGAACTCGCGCGAATTTAAGGAAATCATTCAGCAAGTTTTGCAGCCGTTCGCACTGACGCTGCACAATTTGGATCTTCTGTAGTGAACGCCGGCGGTTGACGGGCTGTTCTTCTTCAATGAGGTCTTCAGTCAGCAGATCGACATTCATACGAATCACGCTGAGCGGATTCTTAATCTCGTGTGCAAGCGCACCGGCGAGCTGAGCGATTTCGTTGTATTGTTGGATCAGCTGTTGCGTGAATGCATCGTAATCAGGTTGATCGTATTCATTCATCGCGAATTATTGTACCGAAAGCAAACGCCCGGCAGCTGGCTGGCTGTCGGGCGTTTTTGGGATATCGCTTGACGACCTATTCTTGGTCATCCTGTTGTTTGTCGTCTTCACTCTCACCGCCCGCTTCGTTCTCACCCTCTGTCGCTCGGCGACGACTCAGCTTGACGCGGTCGTGGTCATCAATATCGATCACGAGCACCTTCATCATGTCACCGACTCGGCACACGTCCGATACGTTGGTAACGTACTCACCAGAAAGCTCGCTGATGTGACAGAGTCCATCTCGGCCTGGCAGGATTTCAACAAAGGCACCAAAGTCTTTGACGCTGGTGACGCGGCCTTCATAAATCTTTCCGACCTGAACCGTCTGTGTCAAAGCCTCCACCTGAGCCAAAGCTGCTTGGGCCCAATCAGCATTGCTGCTGGCGATGGTGACAGATCCTTCGTCGTCGACTTCGATGACAGCGCCGGTTGTCTCTTGGATGGAGCGGATTGTTTTGCCGCCCGGTCCAATCAGCAAGCCGATCTTTTCAGGATCGATCGAAGTGCGAATTAGACGTGGTGCGTAGCGCGAGGTTTCTTCACGGGGGCGAGAAATCACGGTGAGCATCGATCGGAGAATTTCCATGCGTGCCTCGCGTGATTGAGCCATCGTCGCCCGAATCATGTCACCACTAATTCCATTGATTTTTAAATCAAGCTGGATTCCCGTGATGCCGTTTTGCGTGCCTGCGATTTTGAAATCCATGTCACCGAAGTGGTCTTCGCTACCGAGAATGTCGGTTAACAGGACCCAGTTATCGTCCGATTGCTTAATTAGCCCAACCGAGATGCCGGCGACAGGGTTGGTGATCGGCACGCCTGCGTCCATCAGTCCAAGTGTGGCACCACACACAGAGGCCATTGAACTTGAACCATTCGATTCCAGGATGTCTGAGACGACACGAACTGTGTAGGGGAAGTCTTCCACGTCAGGCAACACTGGATTGACAGACCGTTCGGCCAAAGCACCGTGACCAATTTCACGACGTCCTGGACCCCGGATCGGCCGGCATTCGCCGACGGAAAACGAAGGGAAGTTGTAGTCCAACATAAATCGCTTGGAGTATTCTTCGCCTAGGCCATCAACTCGTTGCTCGTCACGTGAGGTGCCTAAGGTGATTGAGATGAGGGATTGAGTTTCACCCCGTTGGAAAACGGCCGAGCCGTGCGTTCGAGGTAGAACGTCTACGAAGCACTCGATGCCACGCAGGGATTTGTTGTCTCGTCCATCGGAGCGGGTACCGGCAACGATTAGGTCGCGAACCACCTGCTGTTCCAGATCATGCCAAGCAGTACCGAGGGCTGCCGAACAAACGGCATTTTCGGCATCCGGATCAGGGATGATCTCGCTCTTGACGCGGTCGTAGACTTCGCTGGTGGCTTCGCTGCGAGCTTGCTTGCCCGTCGTTTGCTGAGCCGTTTTGAGATCGTTGTAGTAGCTGTTGGTCAATCGGTCTAACAGGCCCCCATCGTCAGGTGACTCGAAAACGATTTTGGTTGGGTTGACCTTTTCTCGCAGTTCTTCCTGCATCTGGCAGATTTCTTTGATGTGTCGGTGGCACTCTTCGATCGCCTCGAACATTTGTTGTTCTGGCATTTCGCGAGCGAAGCCTTCGATCATCAATACCGATTCCATGTTGCCCGAAACGATCAGATCGAGATCGCTATCTTCCAAGGCCTCAAAGGTGGGGAATGGAACCAATTCGCCATTGACTCGTCCGAGTCGAATCGAAGAGACGGGGCCATTGAACGGAAGGGGCGAGATGTGAACAGCTGCCGCCGCTCCGTTCATCGCTAACACATCTGAGTCATTCTGCCGGTCGCTGGAAACGACAGTGGACTGGCACTGGACCTCGTCCATGAAACCATCCGCAAACAGCGGACGGAGGGGGCGATCCATCAACCGCGCCGTGAGGATCTCCTTCATGCTCGGTCGACCTTCTCGCTTGATAAAGCCACCCGGGAACTTTCCTGCTGCGGATGTTCGCTCGCGATAGTCGCACGTGAGCGGGAAGAAGTTTGTGCCCGGTCGTGCAGGACCGGTGGCACAAGCATTAAGGACGACGGTGTCTCCGTACTGAACGATGACAGCTCCTGCGGCCTGCTTTGCCAGGAAGCCGGTTTCAAACGAAAGAACCTCGTTACCAATTTGTTTCTCTACTCGAATTTTCACTTTTTCATTCCTCAACTACACAACCAACATGAAAAATTGGGCGACCCCAGGACTCAAAACTTTAACGAGAATCGCGCAGACCGGAGGGCGGGATCACTAGTTTTCAACACCCGCAACGCGCTTAGAACGATAACCGATGCACAATCGGCTGTCAGCAGATGACGGAAGGATGGCTGACGAGCAGTCAGAAGCAGCTTTACTACTTGCGAATCTCAAGCCGACCAATGATGGCCAGATACCGCTGCGGATCAATCTTCTTCAAATAGTCCAACAGGCGGCGACGACGACTTACCATGCTCAAGAGTCCACGCCGGCTGGCGTAGTCCTTGTTATGCGTCCGCATGTGTTCCGTGAGGCCATTGATTCGAGTGGTCAGAACTGCGATCTGAACCTCCGGTGATCCCGTGTCGGAATCCGCCCGTTTGTAATCTCGAATGATTTCCTGCTTACACTCTTTGGTGATGGTCATTCAACTACCTAGTCTACGCTTCGTCCTACAGCCGTATCACATTCCGTGTTCTGTTACCAACGTCGTGAGGTATCGCGATTCCCTACGCTTAGTTCTGCGTTCTCACTCCTACCACTAACCCTGACACAGTCACTAACAGATCGTAATCCTACCAATCACATTTTTATTTGCAACCGCAATTGAACCTCCGTGTTGCAATCGGCCCTCCGCCACTGGCAAGTTGAGCCGTTGAGCTAAACTCGGAGGCGCACGGCAGCGGCAGCCCTCCCTCCTGCACGGTGGAACGGTCAGCATGCTGGAACGGTCTGCAGTCGGGTTGAATCTGCAGTAACTTGCTGGCCTTACCCGCCTTTCCCGCCGCCTAATGGTCGATCATCGCACTCCGATGAGCTGTTGAGGCGCGGTGCGCCTGCAGTGGCCCTGTTTTTTCGCTCAGAAAAACCACACGAATCGAAAATGGCTTGCGGATCGCCTCGAGCACCGCCGCGTGCTACACCCGATTCAGAATCCACGCTATTCAGAATCATAGTGAGGGTCGTAGCCCGTTTCCTGGCCAGAGTACTCGCGGCGTCGCCGCCGCCCGATTCGCCTTCGCCGTGGATAATCTTCGTAGCGAGCTCGACGGCGGTGGATTGAACTGCCGGCTTCATCAATAAGAAAGCCGCCCAACAATCGGTAAAAGACCAGAATTGTCAGAGCTCCCAAGGTACCGCAGACTAGCCCGACGGAGGTAATGGGGGACACCTTGGCTTCGGTGATAAGGGAATAGACGCCACAGCCGATAATCACGCCTGTGATTCCCATCATCAGCGTGGCTAGGGTTCCTCCTGGATCTCGGCCAGGCATCAACGCTTTCGCCAACAGTCCGACACAGGTGCCAAAGCCGATCCAGATCAGCAGTAATTCGAATCCAGCTTGGACTTCTTCTGAGAAGATTGGGTCCATGGAATTTGCTCCGGTATTGAGTCGTTTCAAATGGGCGAAGTGGTTTGGCGAAAACCTTTCTCGTCGCCCATGCGGACTTCTTGCCTCAGAGATTATCGACGGGTGGGCAAAAACGACTTGAGTTGAGCAGCCTGTATATTCGTCTTATTTTGGCTTGACTGCGCAGGTTGTCAGGGTGGTGACTGTGGTTTCGGCCTGCTGCCCGCGGAGTTCAGTGGGGAGGAGCTGGACGATGAGGGGGGCGCTGGACCCTGCAGCCTGCTCACGCCAGCCGTTTCCGCCTTGGATTCGGCCCGATCACTTGCGAATTGACGCAGCCCCAGCCAACCGACGAGTGCCAGCATGAGAACGAGGGAAGCCCACAGCACGGCGTCTCTGACTACGGCTAGGCCCGTCTTTAAGTGCGGAAGGATAGCGATTGCGACGATGATCATCGTCAACGTGGACGTAATGCAGGAGATGACGGTTAGAATCTCATACAGGCTCATCAAACTTTGCCCTTCGGTCGTGACAACGCGCATCCGTTATGAGCTGGGCTTGTTGCGATCCTTCCTCTATTCCTGACCTTATCGGCCGTGTTGAAATCGTCAAGCACTTCATGGGCCGTCAGAATGATCTAGACGAAGAGTGTTTGTTGAGGCGCGCAATTATGGCGGTATGCCAAAGTCTGACGTCTCAGGCGGTCTTGCGGTGGGCGACAAAAAACCGCAGACGCGCAGCCGGTCCGCGTCTGCTGTGATTTCGATGGCGCCATGAATAGCCGTATGGAAAATTTGGCAGCCAAGTCGTTCGGAGATTGATTGGTGGCTGTGGTAGGAAGCAGGATTTCCGCTGCTGATGATGATCCATTCGGGGACGCACCAATCGGCGAACCGATCGGGGCTGCTATTTTGGCTGCCATGGTGAGGTGACAGCAGGACGTCGACGTCGACCAAGTATCGATTCAGTAGACGTTCGAGGCCGCTCTTCTCAATGTCACCTGGTAAGAGAATGGTACGCTGGCAGTAATCGATTTGCAGCACAATACTCATTTCATTGTCAGTAATCACCCGCTCCCCTTCCTGCTGATGGTTTGGCTCGGTATTCACTGGGGGTGGATGCAGTACTTTGACTCGGCAGTTTTCATGTAGAAACAGATCGCCCTCCTGGATCTCGTTCCATTCGACGCCATGTTGGGCTGCTGCGAGATGCAAGCGATGCAGAGCCGGGCGACGTCGGTGCGCATGGGGGCTGGTGTAAATCGCCCGCACGGCAAAACGATCGATGATTTCTGGAACTAAATTGTAGTGATCAAGGTCTGCATGCGAGACGATCACCGAGTCGATTCTGCTGATGCCTCGCGACCAAAGGAGGCGCGAGACGATATCGATTCCAGTTTTTGAGGCCCCGAGTTTGCCGGCATCATAGAGCGTATTTGTTCCATCGGGGAATTCAAGGAGAACACAGCTGCCGTGGCCGACTGAGATGATGGTGCACCGCAATTGCTCCCTCTTTCGACCGTTTGTCAACTTTGCTTCAGCCACAAAGACGATCAGAAAAAAGGTCCCAAACAGTAGCCAAGCACGCCGGGAATTCCGTGCCGTGGGGTGGCAGATAAGTACCATCAAAGCCGAGTAAAATAAACAAATCCAAGAAATGCCCGGGCCCGCCAGCCAGTAGTGACTGCAGGGCCACTCGTCTGCTTTTGCCACGATGCCCAGCAACAGTTGGAGCTGCCATCCGCACAGTGATCCGCTGACGACTGCCAGCGGCGGAAAGAGCACGTGCAAAATCAAAACGCCCAAGGCAGAGTACAAACTAATTGCAATTGGTAGCCATAAGACAACGCTTAGTAGGATTGAAATTGGGCAGAAGATATGAAAGTTTTTTGCAACGAGCGGGAGGGTTACCAGCCAAACCATCGTGCTGGCGAGCAGCATGCTTGCCACTCCCGTTGTGACTCTTCTTCCTAGCTTCCAGCCCATCGAACGACGTCTCCAGATCAAACGATCCAGCGGATCTTGAGGGGGGCCGTTGAACCAGCTTTTTCCTGCGATGGAGAGCGCGGTAACCGCTAAGAATGAGAGTTGTGTGCCGATTTGGAACAGTTCACAAGGGTTTCGGAGTAGGATCACCAGGGCGGCAACGGACAAGCTATTGAAGGGAGCGATTCGACGGTAGTTCAGCCATCCGAAGCAGACGATTTGAATGAGCAAGCAGGCCCTCAGCACCGGAGGTCTTGCCTCCGCAAGAACTGCGTAGCATGCGACCAAAACCATGGTGTAGACGACGTGATGCCGTCCGGGCAACAACCCGACTCGGCTCGCAAACAGAATCAATGAAGCGACGATACCGACGTGGAGGCCAGAGACGACGAGCAGGTGCATCGTCCCGGTACGGAAAAAGCTGTCCCGCTGGTGGGTGGTTAACGAGCCTCGTTGCCCCAGCAGTAAGGCACTCGCGGTTGGGGCTGTCTCGTGGGGCAGATACTGCCGAAGCGTCCAGGAACACCATCCTCGGAAATGTGCCAGCCAGTGTCGAAAGCCGGGAGCATGACGGATCAGGACGACACATTCTGGATGAGGTACTTCGAGTTGGCTCAGTTGTCTCTGGGCTCGAAAGTGTCTTGCGCGATCACGTTCACCCGGATTCTTTGGCGAGGGGATTGCACGTAGTCTACCGGTGATTTGCACATCGTCGCCCGCTCGAATGCCCGTCAATTGTCCGAGTACGGTCACTAATTGGGTTCCTGAGAGGAGCTGTTGGGGGGGGCCGGTGATCGCGTGGGCGCGGACTCGGAATTGGGTGCGAGTCATCGCGATCGGGTCGTCTGGCAGAAAAAAAACGGGACTATTTTCTACTGTTGCGCGGACGGAGATGGGAATTCCTGTCGCGACTAGGTTGCCAGTCGCATATCGGGAAATATCCCGAGTGTCGTAAAAATTCCAATACAGATGATGCCAGCCTGCTCCGCAACAGGCGATTGCTAGCAGGATTAACCCAGTGAACATTTTCGGGGATCGGCAGCTGCCCCAGCCACCCATCAAACTCAGCAATCCAATCGACCAACTCCATTCACACGCGATTTCGAGGCAATAGTCGGCTAAGATTCCCCCGCTGAAGGTGAAAAGCACAACGACCCAGCAACTGGGGCGGGAGAAAAACGGCGAGATCCATCCGTTCGGCATGACAGCACCCTAAAAAGAAGGTGATTTGCGCCGTGCTTTTGGATTTTCATCGATGGATGGAACAATTTGCAAGCTGACTCATGGGAACAAATATCAAGGTTTCATCGTCTTAGATGTTTGAAAGAGTTCTTGACGGGGAGAGACTAACCTCGACACTTAACTTAGGACAGATAGAAAAGTTTCGAGAGGCAAAAAATGTCGAATGGTGAAAACAAAGCGCACACGGCCACCGCTAACCGTATCGCTCAGCTCTTGGGTGCGAGTTACAATTCTGGCGATGGCCACGATATCCAAATTGATGACGTGGTGATTGAGGTTGAGACGACAGCTACCGTGGAGTCGAGGATTGCGCAGCTGGCAACGACCGAGGGTCGAACTTACGTCGCTTTAACCAATAAGGACGGAGTTCGCGAGGCTTTACGTTTAGCGAAGGGAACGAAAGTGGGGGTCATGGATCCCCAGGGGAATATTGTTAAGGAGTCGAATGGTGAGCCTCTCCATCAGCCGCAGGAGTGATTCTTCACAAGGACCGCCGCAACCGTCCGAGAGATTCGCAGCATGTCGATGAATCGAATTTGGAAAGTTGCCGGCGTCAACTTTGATCACTTTCACATGGGGGATTTGTTGCGGATGGTGTTCGACCACCCGCAAGCTGAGATTGTTGGTGTGTGTGACCAGCAATTGGATCGAATGGGCGATGCAATTCGCAACTTCGATATTGGCAAAGATCAAGTCTTTACCGATGTGGATGCTTGTTTGGAGACGACTCGACCGGATCTTGTGATTCTTTGTCCCGCGACGGCAGACCATGCCGAATGGGTTGAGCGGGTGGCACCCCATCAAGTGCACGTGCTGCTTGAAAAGCCCTTTGCCGCTTCGATTGCGGACGCCGATCGGATTGTGGAAGCGATGCGATCGACAGGGCGACAATTGGCGATCAATTGGCCCCTGCGATGGTATGCTTCCCACGTCACGTGTCATCGGTTGATTACCGAAGATCGAATCGGTGATGTACAGGAGGTGCATTATTACGATGGCAATCGAGGCCCCTTGTGGCACGGAGCGGACAAGATTGAACACGAGCCTTCTGCGGCTGAAAAAGATGCGAGCTGGTTTTACAAACACCAGTCTGGAGGAGGTTCACTTCTGGACTATCTGGGGTACGGAACCACTTTGGGTACGTGGTTTCAAGGGAATCGCAAGCCTTTGGAAGTAACCTGTATGACGGACCGCTCTGCCGGTCTTGAGGTCGACGAGCACAGCATCACGATTGCCCGATACGAGCATGGCTTATCCAAGTTTGAAACGCGATGGGGGACATTTACGGATCCCTGGACGCATCAGCCTCAACCCAAGTGTGGATTTGTGGTCAAGGGTAGCGAGGGAACAATCAGTAGTTACGACATGGAGTCGCAGGTTCGTCTGCAAACGCGAGCGAATCCAGCAGGAGAAGATGTTTCTGCGGAGGCTTTGGTCGCACCATTTTCGAATCCAGTTGAGTATTTTCTTCATTGCCTCGAGCGAGAATCAGCGATTGCTGGCCCGCTATCAGCCGACGTTTCTCGTATTGGACAGCAGATCGTTGATACGGCGTTTCAAAGCGCCGAACACGGACGCACGCTCAAGCTACTGAACGCTTGAGTGATCACCGGAAAGTCGATTCAGAAGGCGGTTCCAGATGGGGTCAGAAGATTCTTCGTATGGTCTGAGTCACGTTCCTGACGCTGAGGCTGTTCGTGGCCCTGAACTGGACTATCTACCGACGATGCCGACGGACTATCGGCCGAAAATTGGCTTGATTGGTGCCGGAGGGATCAGCGAATATCATCTCCGTGCCTACCAAGTTATGGGCTTGGACGTCGTTGCGATTTGCGACCTGGACGAATCCCGGGCGATTGCTCGACGCGATGCGTTCTATCCAGACGCAATGGTGACTGATGATTATCGTCGTGTTTTGGCGATCGATGAAATTGAAGTCGTCGACATAACAACGCATCCGATCGAACGTGTCCCGATTCTGGATGCTGCTTTAAAAGCCAGGAAGCACGTTCTCAGTCAGAAGCCGTTTGTCGAAGATCTCGACGATGGAGAGCGTTTGGTCGAGTTAGCCGAGCAGCAGGGAGTTAAATTAGCGGTCAATCAGAATGGGCGTTGGGCGCCGCATTTTCGTTACTTGACGTTAGCGGTTCGGCATGGCGTGGTGGGAACGGTCTCGTCAATCGACTTCGCGATGCAGTGGGATCATACCTGGACCGCCGGGACGACGTTTGAGGAAATACACCATCTGTTACTCTACGATTTCGCCATTCACTGGTTCGACATTGCGACGGTCCTGATGGAAGGACAAGAACCCGAACGTATCTTTGCAACGGTCAGGCACGCCGATTACCAGCAAGTCAAACCTCCTTTCTTGGCACAAGCCGTTGTCGACTTTCCTACGGCCCAAGTCCATCTCGGTCTTAATGCTCACGTTGTTTGGGGGCAGGAAGATCAGACCACCATCGTTGGGCAAGCAGGGACCCTGCGAGCGACAGGTCCAAGCTTGAATGAGCAGCGCGTGCAACTTTGGACAGAAGCGGGGTACTCCCCGATTCAGTTGGCAGGTTGCTGGTTCGAAAATGGTTTTCAGGGCACCATGGGTGAGTTGCTGTTGGCGATCGAGCAAGATCGTGAGCCTGAAAATTCGGCACGGTCGGTACTCAAAAGCTTGGAACTTTGCTTTGCTGCTTTGGCGAGTGCAGATCGGGGTGAGGCGGTGCGACCCGGAGAGGTACGCTGCATCTGAGCCAATCGCTATCTGAGCCAATCGCTAGCGCAAAAAAAAACCCACATTGAGTTGTGGGTTTCCCAACTGGGTTGTCTTCAGGGATTAGTTACCGAAGCCGTTGTCTTCGAGTTTGGAGTCAATTCCACCCCAAAGACCGCCCGTCTCTCCGCCTACGACGCCGATTGCCGCAATGATAGCCATCAAAATGAGGGCCAGTAACACAGCATACTCGACCGCCGTCGCAGCATCTTCATCGCGACAAAGGTTTAGGAGCTTGCGAATCATGTTTGCGTATTCAGTGATGGGATGATGTGATTGAAAGACCTTCGTTCTGAGCCTCTGTAAAAATTCTAGTATCCGTCGCCGATCGATGCGCGAAATCGAGACTAGTGAGCTGGGAAATTCCCGAGTAGCTCCATTTTGATTCCTATGATCCGCACAACTAGGGCCACGACCGGCAACAGGAACAGGCAGAAGAAAACACTGCAGCCGAGTCGTGCGAAGCCAAATGTTGATCGCGCTTGGCTCTCTTCGTCTTTTTTCTTGACTTCTCGGTCGTGCCGTCCCCGATCGTAACCGACTGCGTAAGCCTTGACCGAGCCTTCTTTTTTTCCGTCGCGATGCCCCTTATCAAAGCCAGAACGCTTCCCAGCGGAAAAGCCAAGTTGGTAGCCTGCAAGCATGCCAACTGTTGCGATGATGACAATTACGGCGATCAGAGTCGACGACATCGGATGTCTCCGTGAAATGCCCAAGAAAAAGCAATTCGCGGATTCTAATCTTGAGCCGATCGAGTCGTAAACGTTGGTTTGATGCCAAAAGGCAACCATGCTGCCTGCGCTAGATCAGGTCCTGAGGCCGCTTGCGACGACGTTGGCGGCCACATTCCTGGCAAATCCCCGAAATGATCAGACGGTGCCCGGTCACTCGAAATCCGTGCTCGCGAGCCACTCGTTCGCGAAGTTCCTTGAATTCTTCGCTGCGAAATTCGATCAGCTTGTTGCACTTTTGACAGAGGAGGTGGTCGTGCTGTGGGTAGCCGTAGTCGTGTTCGTAGACGGCTCGCCCACCAAGTGTCATTTGCCGAAGGAGGCCAGCGTCGACCAACTCGCGAAGCGTTCGATAAACGGTCGGCCGGCTGACACGTTGTGGGGTTGAGATCCGTGACAATTCATCAATCAGATCTTCCGCGTCGAAATGCTCGTGTCGCTTAAATACGTGCTCCATCAAGCTTCGTCGCTGTTGTGTAAACCGCTTGCCTTTGCTTTGAAGGTATTCTTCAAAACGTTCCATCGGCGATAGGGCAACCTGAACGGTACCGAGTGAAAACTGCGTCATCTACCGGCTCGTTTCTCCGAATTGGCACTGTTGAATCGGGTTGGGTAGGCTGAATCGTGAGATTGATCACCTCGCACCCCCACCTCTATCTTGCGATATTCGAGGTGAAATCGCTACTGCTCAATTCTAGTTTTGTGCCAGAAGACCGCAAGAGACGGTTCTCGTGATTGGGAACCGCTGGGCAGAATCGTCTGGCCAACGACCATCCCTGGCGCCGGCCGACACATGATTGGTATCGATTGGGTTAGCCAATTTCGTCGAGAAGTTTTCCGACGGCTAAATCCAGTTTTTCATCGGTTTCGTAGCTTCCTGCCGCGATTTCCGCTCGAATTTCCGTGACTCGGTCGGCACGGATATCCGCCACGCTGTGGACTTGGCTTACCATATCAGCCTCTGCCGAAATATCGACTTGGTCGATATTCTGAACATCATCAGCAGTGGCTTGCGGCTCGATCGCTCTCGCCCGATGAGGCGCTTTGATCGATTGTGGGCCATCAATATGACCGGGGCCGTTAATTTCCATGACGCTTCTCCCCCAAATTGCTTGTGAATCTGGTGCTTGAACTTAGGTTTCGAATTGACCGTTTCTTGGTTGCGACCTGTTGCGAATCAGCAAAATCGCTTCGATATTCTTATCCCGCTTATCCGCATTTCGCGAGCGCGATAAACCAGGAGCTTCGATCTCAGAGCCTTGAAATTCGCTCTCGAGTCGGGTCGCGGTCCGTGTCAAAGAAAAGCGTTCCGTGCGTCAGACGTGACAATCGCGAGGACCAGAGTGAAGTCAGGATACGGTATCGGCCAATTTGCTGAATCGCATCGACAAAAGTTTTACTCGGCCTCTTGGTGCGGTTATCGCATCTCTCGGCAACTGTAGCAACTTTGCGGGATCGCGGTATCGAAAGCGAAATAACCTCCATGTTGATTCTTAAAAGATCGCGGGTTAGCACCAGTTTGCTGTCTGTTGTTGTGCATTTGGCACTTTTTTCGACGACTGGCGTCGCGCCGTGGTCCGTGGCGCCTTGTCATGCTGATACGTGTCGGTTCATCAACTGGTTCATCAGGACCCTTCTATTAAGACTGGTCCGTTTGAACGTCACATCCGGTCAGTGAGTCATTCCGTCTGATCGGCGCGTGAGCCGGAGTATAGGAAATCACGTCCTGACTCACAATGTCAGCCAGGTCGCGTCTCGTCGGGGATACTGGCATGGGGTTGCTATCGGGTTATTGCTGGCAATAAAGAAAGTAACGGATTTTTGGCGGCCTGCCCGAGGGGAAAAACGCGTTGTTTTTGAAGCCGATTTTAACGAATGCAGGTACCTACCGACTTTGGGGGAGGTGAACCTCGAACTGCTCGCAGGTTTCTACGTAATGACTATGATGATTAGTAAGGGAAAGCTATCGCGCGAGGGATTCGTCGATGTTGCCCGCTTGGGATGGCACAGCGTTTCAGGAGGCATTCTAAATGGCACATGAAACACCAGAATCTTTGTTACTCGTTTTATCAAAGGGAGCCGGGGGAAGCCGACTGGCTGTCGATTTGGAGTCTTTTTTGCAATTCAACGCGGAAATTGACCAGGATTTGGACAATCTGTTGGACCGTTGGGCGGATTTTGCCACACCTTCGTCGATGCGAGAGGGGAGTTGGCGGAGTCGCGAGATGTAATTTGACCGTCGCCCGAGACTCAAAAGTAGGTGACTGGTTCCTGCGGCGAACTGCCAGATTCCTGCGGCGAACTGCCAGAGATGATTGTTCTTGAACAACTCTTCCGATCGGCTGATTGCGGCCGATGGGATCTTTTTTGACTTTTGGGTGGCATCGTCACTCCACCCTCCTCCGATCAATCGTAATGGTCTCTCTCGGTGATTGACGACGCTTGTCGCTTGGCTTTCGAGTTTCGGTCAGCGATCGACTCTGCTGGGGGACCTGCTATTTTCGACGTGCAAACAGATCGACTTCAACCCAGAATGGATGCAACCGATCGACCCGCGTTCGTGCGTCTTCGAGCATTGTTTGGATGTCTGGGCTTAAGTTGTGATTTCGTGTTTTGCCGTTGAATGTGATGGCAACGCGGCGGCTTAAATCGATCCATTCGGGGGCGAGCCAGAGGGTCGCTTGTTTTGCTCCCGTTTTGACTCCCACCTTGTTATTGGTATAGACGCGAAATGAGATATTGGTGGGGCGAGTGGCTCGCGGCGGTGGCCACTGGAGCGGTGACACCACCGATCGCTCAGGGAGCTGTGACATCTCGAGGCACCAGAAGAAACTATCGCTCTCCCGCATCGAAACGCATTCGAATTCACGACGGTAGAAATCTCGGCGGTGAAGTCTCATCCAGTCGAAGATTCGGTGGATTTCATCGTAAAAATGCTCGTGGCCACGGCCAATGTATTCCACGAGCGTCGTGTCAAATTTAGGACGGGTCATGTAACGGTCGATGTCGCGACCATTCATTGTCATTTTGTCGCCATCCAGCTCGCCAGAAACGAGGTAGAGTGGCACATATTTGGCGTTTTCCCAGTATTGCGAGATGTATTTTGGTGAATTGTTGCCGTAATCGGCAACAGCAACGATCGGGATCACACCTGCCCAAAGGTCGGGATGTGACAGGCCGATGTCCCAGGCCGCGTCTCCCCCGATTGAATGGCCGCTGAGAAACACCCGATCAGTGTCGATGGCGAAACGCCGGGCCGCGTCCCGAAGGCTTGCCAGCACCGCACCATGTTCGCGTGAGGAGTAGCCGTAGCGACTCTGATTGGGGTGCGTCCAGTGGGGAGCGATCACAATGTATCCGTGTCGTGTTGCCTGCCCGAGTCGAACTTTGTGGGTTTTACTGTAAGCGCCAGCCCACCAATCGATTTGCTGGCCGGGAGTTCGCCCTGCCCCGTTGAGTGTGATGATGGTTGGGTAGTTACGATCCGGTGAATACTCGTCGGGAAGTTGAACTTCATATTTTACCGGGTTCGAACCTGGCGTTTGGAGTTTGAAGTGTCCAACGGGTGCATTTGGCTGGGGTTCGGTCACCAGTGGGGGTTTGAGCAGTTTTAGAATTTCTGCCACACGAGTTGGCGTTCCACCCTCTTCCTGTCCAAGTCGTTGGAGAATCGAGGCTCGCGCTTGAGGGGTGGTGGTCGTCAGGTATTCGTCCACGAGATCTCGGGAACGGACTAAGCTTAACGCCTCAGATAAATTCTGCGATGCGGCTCCGGATCCGACCACCCAACCGCTGATTAATAAGGCCAGTTTGTTTTCGTTTGGCATATTGAGATCATCTGAGAGGCGTTGGAAGTCGGCAAGTCTCGGTAGCATATTGCTTCCCAATTCTTCCGCCAATTCTCGCTGGACGGATTCCAGCTCGCCCTGCCAGCGTTTGTTCTCGGTGGCACGAATTAAGTCATTCAATTGGGTTTGAATTCTAGCGACACGGCTGGCGTTTTCTTCATATTCCTTCTGTAATTCACTCACCTTGACCATTACCTGCGTCGCAACTCCGTCGCTCGGGAACGAATTCAGAAAGGTTTGCACCCGCTGATGTTGTCCGGCATTTTTTCTCAGCGTTATCTCGTCAACTAACCTTTGAGCGCTGTATTGCCGAAGTTGAGTCAATAGTTCTTGCAGTTCCTGCAATTCCGGAAACTCCCGCATCGCTTGTTCCAGTTCGATGCGTGCATCGTTGTATCGTTCGGCACTGAAAAGAAGTCGCACTATTTTTAAACGCCCGTCCGCGTCCGATGGTGACACATTTCGCAGCAATTCGCTGAGTGTTTCACGCGGAATCGAACTGGTCGCGATCCGAGAGTCCCATTCAATTGCAGGTGTTCCCGCTAGGCCCTGCAGTTTTGTGTAGAGAGGCGTGATTTCCGTAATGCCTTGCACAATGTCAACACGTCCTCGGGCCGTTTGGATTGAAAATGTGCGATGGCCGTATTTGTCAAATGGAGAGACCCCTAGAATCGATGTGATGCTGCCCACACGGCGTCGGCCTTTGGCGACCGTCTGGTTAACTCGAATTCGTTCGAGATTGTCTGAATCACTTTCGCGAAGCGAGCCATCCTGGACTTGATACCAAGAGAGGTAGGTTCGACGGAGGCCATCGTCGAGCAGCACAATTTGGTTAACATCGACGCCTCCCGCCGAAATATTGGCGACCAGGGGGTTTTCGGCGACGCTCGAGAGATAACCGAGCTTTCCGCGGAGCAGCATGCCGTTTTTCGCCATCAATTCGGCGGCGAACCCTGGGCCGACTTGGGCCGCAAAGGCAAGACCACATGCGATGGTCGTCCAGAGCACGTGCCTGCATGACCATTGATTGTTCGAATGACAGCGCAAGCAAACGGTCATCATAAAAAACCTCTTCGATAAAGCTGTTCCGGCTGCGGAACGATTGGTGAACGCTTGGCTGGCTCTGATTTGAACCGGCTGCACTGAATCGCTCCGCTCATTCCATTCTGTCGGCCAAGTCGACAAAAAGTCAACTGAATCCGTATGCTTTATCTCGATTTACCGTCAATGGCCAGGATTGACATGCACGCCGGTGACACGCACAATCGGATCGTTCCGCATTTTCCGATGATGAGATAAACGCTTCGTGAATTCTCAGCGCTTCGTGACATTCTTGGTGGTTGCTTTGCCCGTTCTTGTCGTGGCTTTTGCCGTGTTGATGGGGGGCTATGCCCTGTCGGTGGTGGCTCAAGATGCGGCCGGTGCGCGAGTGCTCTGGTGGGTTGCGATGGTCTGCATCATGTTACTCGTGATGAATGTCATTCTGCTTGTGGGGCTGCTCGGCTTCGAGCACCTGCGTCGTTCGAGTCAGCAAAAAACGGATTTTGATCAGCAAGCCTAGTATTGTGTGGCGGGTTCACTGGGGCCGCCGCGGCGAATGGAAGTAGTCGGCCAAGGAACAGCCAACCCATGGTTCAATTCATTTGTCCCGAATGTGAGCAACCTCTTGAAGGTGTGAATGATACGACTGCACCCATTCTCTGTCCAAGTTGTGGCATTCATCTCAGCTTGGATGGGGTTGGTCCAAGCCTATCATCGCGTCTGGAGCGAGACGGACCACCTCCCGTGCCTAAAGCCGATTATGAGCAAGCATGGATGGCACCGGACGGGGGATTTTTGCGCGTTCGTCGGTCGATTGTCTATTCACAGGCCGTGCTGCTCGCCGGTGTTTCAATTGTTTCGTTCGTTTTGGGGGCCGGGTTCGGTGGGCTGTATTCGACCGATTCAGGACGAGGGCAGCCGATTGATGGACCGTGTGATATTCAGGGAACGGTGAGTCAAGCGAACGGAAACGAGCAGGTGGTTGCTTTGGGGCAAGCCGTCGTTATCTTTGTTCCCGTGGATCGACGTCCGGAGGAACGTTGGTCGATCCAGGGAATCAGTTCAGCGGGGAGTTTACCGCCGTCGGATCATCCATCATTGGTCGGTATTCGTTTATTGGGTGGGGCCTATGCCAAAACCGATCCTCGCGGCCGGTACGCGGTACGGGTGGCGGCTGCTGGAGATTACTACGTTTTGGTGCTCGGCGGGCGTCAGAAACGTAAATCTGACTGGAATAAACGCGATCTGGCGGAGATTGGGCGATATTTCGAGGACGTGATGGGACTGTTGGCCAACAGGGAATATCGCTGGCAAAAAGTGACGGTCACGCCTGGCGAACGGTGGGACGTGTTGTTTGAGCCGATTCGTTCCGAGCGTGATGGCCAGTCATCACGGCATTGATCACGTCTGTCACGTCGAACCAGTATTCGGTCCCCAGCTGATCTCGTAACAAATCCAGTCGACGGTCGGCCACATCAATGACCTGTTGTTGATGTGCTTCGACTTCCATCCAACGAAGTAGATCGTATTCATCACTCAGGTAAGTCACGATGAAAGGCTGTTTTTCCGTTCCTTCACCTGTTGTCGTCAGACCCAACAGGCAAGCGCGACTAAGCTGCTTTTCTCGTTCTGCTGAAGCTGTATCACCCGATTCTAGGGCCGAAATCCCAACCAAATAGTGGAATCGGGGGCTTAGACTCCAGATCGGCAACAATTCCAGAGCGTTTTTGCGTACCCGGGAGTAGTCACCCGCATCGAAGGCTAATTCCAGATTACGTAACCCATTTGAGTACGGATCGTAATCCGGATGTTGAATGATCTGTTCGCGAGCGAAGAGATAATTGTCGCGGGTTGGTTCTTCGACGAAACTCAGGAAGCATTCATCGAAGGTTGAACTTCGCATAGCAACTCGCTGGGTTAAGAAAACGATTGGGAGTTGATCGCAAGTTGTTTCACACGACTGCTACCAATCGTAACGACAACAGAAGGACGAGGCAACAATCAATCGGCGTTATTTTGGTGAGTGAGCCGATGACGAGCTGTTGTCGTGCCGTTGATGAGCAACAGCGAAGATAGGCGCATCGCAACTCCTCGAATGGTTCAGCCGATGATTTCCCGCTTTCGCTTCACGTAGTCCCAGACGACGAAACGATCGAGGTCTTTCCCTGCTGTGAAGAACACTCTTCCTTTCGTGCTTTCAGCGAGCCGATGTGCAAATCGAATATCTTCCTTTGATTGGGACCAACTGGGGATCAGAAACAGATTGATGGTGATCGCTTCCCGAGAACATAGTTGTCCTTCACGCATCGTCGCGGCTTCGGTGCGTGGATCCGGTGGATAGAGCATATAGAGCCAGGAGTCATCAAAATGTGCGGTGGGTAGCCCGTCGGTGATCAGGATGACCTGTCGATTGGGCGTGTCTTGAGTTGCCAAGAGGCGTCGGGCTAACTGTAAGCTGTGCTGAATGTTAGTGAAGTGAGGGTGAATCATGCCTTCTGAAATATCATCCCGACTCATATCGGCTCGTAATTGCACAATGGGGTCATGAAGGGTGACCGGCTTGGGCATTAAATCAATGATCTCGACAGCCGATCGGGCTTTGGCGAACGTGAACATTTCGATGAACTGAAGGAAATCTCCGGGGAACTCCCGGCGAATGAGCCCGTCCAGTGCCAATGCCATGCGTTTTACGTTGATATACTGACCGTCGTACCGCATCGATCCACTCATATCCATGATCACCACGGTCGCGCACTTTGGCGTATTTCGGGTGCGATGGACCTCGATATCGTCATGTTTGATCTGAATCGGCAGTTGAGGGCCCTCCCGCAGCATGGCATTGATGAGGGTTTGAGGAATGTCGATGTTGGCGAGCGAGTCGCCAAATTCGTAAGGTTTGGTGGCGGGGATTTCAACCGCTCCCTCGCCGTCGATTGGGCCTTGGTGTCGCCCTGTACGAGCCGCTTGAAGGTCGCTGAAGATGCGTTCCAATAAGCGGCCTTGGAACATGCGGTAGGCCTGGGGAGTCAGTTGAAAGGCACCGTCCTTTTTTTCTAATCCTTGACGTTCGGCGATTTCACGCGTGTAGTCCTCAATCATTTGTTGCAGAGCTTGCAGGTTTTCGAGATCCCCCGGTTCGGCGAATTCGGACAAAGCATCCAGGTCAACCAGGCCAATTTGTGCGTTTTCCTTTGCCTCTTCGAGCTGCTTAAGCAACTCGTCAATTCGGGCTAACTCCTCTTTGATGGCTATCGCTTGAGGTACATCCATCGATCGACGTCCGGTGAACTGGTACTTCGACGTGAGTTCGTCGATTTCGTACTGTTCTCCCAAGCGTTCAATCAACTGGACAAGATCACGTGCAAAGGGTGATTGGTCGTCGGAGGCTGCATACCAAAGGCGTTCCAGTTGGTACAGTTGCTCGGTTCGGACGGCCTGGTCGAATCGGCCCTTCAACCGTTTAGGCGGATTCGATTCGCGACTTAGATCGCGAAAATTGTTGCGAGCGGTCGTTTGGACCTGATGCGTTTCGTAGGTCTCGAGAATCTTGCGTTTGCGTTCCAAGAGCATCGCGATAAGTGCGTCAATGCTCGGGCCCAATCCTTGGATTTGACTTGGATCGAGTCGAACTGCCCTCGCCAATTCCTCAGGCGTCAGATCGCTTTGACCGCCAAACATGAGCCAATGTTCAAACGCTTTTGAGACGAGGTCGGGATCTGGTTGCGTCGGACTCGGGAACCGTTTTGGATCGTACTTTTGGTAGGTGTGGATCACGCCGCCGAGTGGCCGTTGCTCACGTTTCATAGGAAATTCGTCCATGGTGTTGGGAGCGAGAGATCCGTTCGGTGGCGTACAGTCCTGCCAACACGAATTCAACACAAGACGCTCGAACGGCCGTATCCTCGGCTGCGTTCACCTCGAACGCTTTTGTCCAAACCGGAGGAACGCGCTGCAGCATCTCCGCATAGTGAGACGAGGGCAGCATGTCACCTACCTCAATTCGGACGCCTTTGGAAAAGATGGCGGCAATCTCCTCCAGTCCGTGTCGATCAACATATTCTTCGAAGACGACTCGAATCGCCTCGGCCGTGACTGCATCGAGAACTTGTCGCTCGCTCATCTGGCTACTGCCCATTAAGTCGAGTTCCAGTTTTCCTAGAGCGGACGAGTAGAGGTGCCCCAGATCACTGATTCGCGGTACTGCTGGTCGTTCGTCCAGTACGACACCCCGTTGACGAGCGCTGGCGATCATCGTCCGATAGTTGGCAATCGAGAATCTGGCGCTGACTCCCGATTGTTGGTCGATGTATTTCGAGTGTCTCGCTTGAATGGTGATCTGCTCGACAATTTCCTTCATGAAATACGGTACCGTCACCGGGTAGGGACCCTCGAGATCCATTCCGGATTCTTGCTCTATGATCTGAACGCCGAGTTGTCTCTCGCGCGGATAATGCGTGTGAATAATTGAGCCAATTCGATCTTTCAGCTGAGGAATGACTTTTCCACTGCGATTGTAGGTGGACGGGTTTGCGGAAAACAAAATCAAGATATCAATGTCAAAACGGACGGGGTAACCTCGAATTTGCACGTCGCGTTCCTCGAGGATGTTGAATAGTCCCACTTGAACCAGTTCGTCGAGTTCAGGGAGTTCGTTGATCGCAAAGATCGCTCGATGCATCCTCGGAATCAGTCCAAAATGCAACGCCTCTTCGGTCGACATACTAGCGCCGCCCGCCAATTTGGCTGGATCAATCTCACCGATGATGTCCGCAAACTTCGTCCCCGGCGCCAGACGTTCTGCATAGCGGTCTTCCCTGGCCCACCAAGCGATCGGAACCGACTCTTCATCGTGATCGAGGATAAATTGACGTGCAATTTGGCTGAGCGGACAGTAAGGATCTTCGTGAAGTGGCGCCTGGGGGATATCGAGGTAGGGAATGTGAGGGTCGAGAAACCGAACCAAATTTCGCATCAGGCGACTTTTGGCCTGCCCTTTTTCGCCCAAGAACAACATGTCGTGATTCGCGATCAGTCCGAGGTTGATTTCTGGCACCACGGTGTCTGTGTAGCCCAGAATCCCCGGAAACAGATCTTCTCCTGTTGCCAATTGATCGATGAAGTTGTCATAAATCTCCCGCTTGATGGATTTCGACTGCCATCCGCTCTCACGCAATTCTTGGAGATTGGTTGCTCGTTGACTGATTACTGACATAAACGTAGGACTCCGCGATCATCAGAAATAAGGACCGAACGATTATAGAGGGTGTCGCGGGTTGGCCAACCGTTGCTACGGCCAAGCCAGCGACGATCTTGATTTTTCACAGGCGAGCAACCATGGATTGGCCGCAAGTTGCGACGCCTTCGATCGGAAAGGAGCAATTCGCTTCATCAGTAAAAAAAACGTCGATGGGTGGGCGGGCCGAATCCGGGATACGGGGCGTGACAAGCAAAGTAACGATCCCCGTTGGCGAACGGTCTCCCTGCAGCGACCACTCGAAGCACACATTCGATCTGTTGCTCCCTCAAAGCTGAACTTGGCCGACGTAGCTTCTTGCTGCTATTCGTCGGTAACGCAGCCTTCAGAAGCCGATTTGACGTTTTTGATGTACTTGAACAGGGTTCCTCGCGTGGCTTTCAATTTGGGAGCTTGCCAAGCTTTTCGTCGCTGTTGAACTTCTTCGTTACTGACGTCGAAGTCAATGCGTCGGTTTTCAGCATCGATGGTCACTTGATCTCCGGTTTTTACCAACGCGATTGGCCCACCGACTTGAGCCTCAGGAGTGACGTGCCCGACAATAAAACCGTGAGAACCTCCCGAAAAGCGACCGTCCGTCATGAGGGCCACATCTTTGCCAAGACCAGCACCCATGATGGCCGAGGTGGGCGTCAACATTTCGGGCATTCCTGGTCCGCCTTGGGGGCCCTCATAGCGAATGATCACTACGTCGCCTTTAAGGATCAGATTTTTTTCGAGCGCCTCGAGCATCTGCTCTTCCGAATCAAACACATTGGCTCGCCCTGAAAATTTAAGTCCCTCTTTCCCCGTTATCTTGGCGACTGCACCTTCGGGCGCCAGGTTGCCTTTGAGAATCTGGATATGGCCGGTGGTTTTGATGGGATTGTCGATCGAATGGACAATGATCTGGCTGGAGGAAAGACCGGGCAGTGGTTCGAGATTGTCGCCTAATGACTTTCCAGTCACGGTAAGGCAATCGCCATCGAGCAGCCCTTTTTCGAGCAAATACTTCATGACTCCCGGGGTGCCACCGACCGAATGTAGATCCTCCTGGACGAACTGGCCACTTGGCTTCAAATCGGCGAGGAAGGGGATTCGATCGCTAACTGCTTGAAAGTCATCAATTCCAAGCTCAACGTCGACGGCTCGTGCCATGGCGATCAGATGCAGGACCGCATTGGTCGATCCTCCCAGGGCCATGATCATGACCATCCCGTTCTCGAACGCCGCGCGAGTCATGATGTCTCGCGGCTTGATATCCTTTTCCAGCAAATTGTGAATGACTTTTCCAACGCTCAGGCATTCATCTTGCTTGGCAGGGTCCTCGGCAGGAATCGAACCGCTGTAAGGAAGCGACATTCCCATGGCCTCAATCGCGCTGGCCATTGTGTTTGCCGTGTACATGCCACCACAGGCTCCGGCACCGGGGCAAGAATGACGGACGATTTTTTGGCGAGTTTCCTCGTCAATGCTGCCGGCCAGATATTCACCATAGCTTTGGAAGGCTGAAACGATGTCCAGTTTTTGTTCGTTCCAGATTCCAGCGCGAATTGTACCCCCGTAAACCATCAGTCCAGGACGGTTCAAACGACCGAGAGCCATAATGCAGCCGGGCATGTTCTTGTCACAGCCGGGAACGGTTACGCAGGCATCGTACCACTGACCACCAACGACGGTTTCGATCGAATCGGCAATCAAGTCGCGGGATTGCAACGAATAGCTCATCCCGTCGGTGCCCATCGAAATACCGTCACTGACGCCAACCGTGTTAAATCGAAAACCGACGAGTCCGGCGTCGGTCACCCCTTCCTTGATGCGTTTCGCTAGATTCAACAAGTGCATGTTGCACGTGTTTCCCTCGTACCAAATGCTCGCAATTCCGACTTGCGGTTTTTGCATGTCGTCTTCGGTCATGCCCGTGCCGTACAGCATGGCTTGGGAAGCACCTTGGCTTTTGGGCTGTGTGATTCGGCAACTATACTTGTTGAGATCGCCGCTCATCGTTGTTGCTCCAAAGGATATCGAAAGGGTATCGAAAGGCCCAATTCTAAAACCCTTGAAAGCCGAGCGGTAGTAGTGGCCGTTTCTCCGAACGGTGCAATCGACGTGCAATCGACGGTGCAATCAACGGTGCAATCAACGGTGCAATCAACGGTGCAATCGACGTGCAATCGACGTGCAATCGAATCATTGCCTTGAATTGCTTCCGTCCCCGATCGTTACCTGATATCATCACGGCATCACTTTTTACCTTGGGTAAGCACTTTCGCGTAAGGTGAGGAGTTGGGAGATTTTTCAAACGAAAGGGAGCCCGAATGAAATGCCGAATGATGGTGCTGGTGATTTGCCTGACTTGTTTGTTGGGTACCCCTGTCAAAAGTCAGGAATCAAAGTCCCTGTTTGACGGAAAGAGTTTGCAGGGATGGGAGGGCAATCCGGAAATGTTTCGGGTTCAAGACGGTGCGATTGTGGCCGGAACGCTGAAGCAGCCCATTCCGCAAAATGAATTTCTCTGCACCAAACAAACTTTCGGTGACTTTGAGTTGAGGTTGAAGGTGAAGGCACTTGGTGACGGTGTCAATGCGGGGATCCAGTTTCGAACACGCCGCATTCCCAACCATCATGAAGTGATCGGCTATCAGGCTGATGTGGGGGGGATGTGGTGGGGCAAGCTCTATGACGAATCACGTCGTCGAAAAACCTTGGCCGGTCCGGCCGATACGGTCGACATGAAGCAGGTCGTTCGTCGAGGAGACTGGAACGAATACGTAGTGCGATGTGAGGGGCCACGTGTTCAAATGTGGCTGAATGGGACTCAAACGGTTGACTACGTTGAACCCGATGGAAAGATTGCACGCCAAGGTGTTATTGCGGTGCAAATTCACGGGGGACCGCCGTCAGAAGCCTGGTACAAAGACATTCGCATCTCGCCATTGAATCCATAGCATGAGTTCCCCACCAGAACCGAATTCTCAACGTCTGGCTAAATCGGGCCGTCCGCCTCGAGCGATCTATTTTGATCTGGGCAATGTTTTACTCACCTTTGATCACTTGCGGGCCTGTGAGCAAATGGCCCTTGTAGCCGGAGTGTCGAAGGATCAAGTCCATGACTGTTTGTTTGAGAGTCATGGTCTGCAATTAGCGTACGAGCGAGGCGATCTGACCAGTGAAGATTTTTGTGAGCGATTTCGGCGGCAGCTCGATGTTGTTGTTGAAGACGAAGCCTTGTTACTGGCTGCCAGCGATATGTTCGCTCTGAATTCTTCGATGATTCCTGTCGTCACCCAGCTTGAAATTTGCGGATATGATTTGGGGATCCTTTCGAATACTTGCAAGGCTCACTGGGATTTTGTCACCGATGGCAAGTATGATTTCTTCGATCTGTTTCAAGGCCCGACCGTACTCAGTTACGAAGTTCGCTCGATGAAGCCCGCTCCGGAGATCTATCAAGCAGCGATTGAGTCTGTGGATTGTGAGCCGAGAGAAATCTTTTTTATGGATGACAAACTGGAGAACGTCGAGGGCGCCCGTGCCGCTGGGTTGGATGCGGTGATTTTCACCACAGCTGAGCAATTGGTCGAGGAACTTGCCAGACGGGGCGTTGAGCTCAACGCTTGACGCGCGACCGTGCAGATAACGCGTCGTTGATGGCTGAAGAATTGCTGAGCGAATTTCATCGTTTAGATGTAATGATTGATCAAATTCTCAATCATTTCCTGGCGACCGCTTTTGTTCGGGCTGATTTCACCCTTTTCGAGCATGTACGATTCGAGCGATTCAAACGATTGCTTGCCCGATTCGATTTCGGCTCCGATTCCAGAATCCCAGTTCTCGTAACGATCTCTCACCACTTCCGCGAGTGCTCCGTCGGCGCGAATTGCTGCAGCGACTTTTAACCCACGCGCGAATGTGTCCATGCCCCCGATATGAGCGTGGAAAAGGTCGATCGGTTCAAAGCTCTCGCGACGTACCTTGGCATCGAAATTCACTCCTCCCGGTGCAATCCCGCCATATTTTAATAGTGTCAGCATGATTTCGGTTGTGAGGTACAGATTGGTCGGGAATTGATCGGTGTCCCAGCCAAGCAGTAGATCTCCTGTGTTGGCATCAATCGATCCGAGCAAATGCTGCATGCCAGCGTAATCTAATTCATGCATCATGGTGTGACCGGCCAGGGTGGCATGATTCGTTTCGATGTTTAGTTTGAATCGATCCGTGAGTTCGTAGGCTCGTAAGAAATTGATGCAGGCGGCCGCGTCGGAATCGTATTGGTGCTTGGTGGGCTCTTTGGGTTTTGGTTCAATCAAAAAGGTACCTTTGAAGCCGATCTTGTCGGCGTAATCGACAGCCATATGAAAAAATCGGCCGAGATTATCTAGCTCTCGTTTGAGATTTGTATTGAACAGGTTTTGGTAGCCTTCACGGCCGCCCCAGAAGACGTAGTTTTCGCCGCCTAGCTCCTTGGTGACTTCCAGACATTTCTTGACTTGTGCAGCGGCGTAGGCGTAGACGTCGGCATTACAAGAGGTGGAGGCGCCGTGCATATACCTTGGGTGGCTGAACATGTTTGCCGTACCCCAGAGTAATTTGACGCCAGTTCGTGCCTGCTCTTCTTTGAGAACCTGTGCCACGGCATCCAGGTTACGGTTTGATTCCGCCAGCGTTTCACCTTCCGGGGCAACGTCACGGTCATGAAATGCGTAGTAGGGTGCCCCGATCTTTTCGATAAATTCAAACGCAACTCGGGCTCGATTGACCGCATTCTTGACCGAATCGCTGCCATCATCCCAGGGACGAAGCATCGTCGGTGCGCCAAACGGATCGCTGCCATTTCCACGAAAGGTGTGCCAATAGACAATGCTAAATCGCATATGATCCTTCATCGTCAGGCCTTCGACGACCTCTTTCTCGTTGTACCACTTAAATGCCAACGGATTTTTGCTGGTTGGCCCTTCGTAACGAATCTTTTCGACTTCAGGAAATGCGGCCATCGTGAACTCCTCAATCTTTACTCTTCTCATCGTTAAAGTGGCTAAGGCGACATGGTGCCACATGTTCTCGAGTGACGCAAGACACGCCCGCTTGTTCGTAGGCGGGAATGGCAAGGTTTCGTGGTCAGTCGCTGGAACTACTCGTTTTTCGCGCCAAGATCCAGTCGCCAACGGATGGCCAGAGCTGGGCGATGGCAAACAGCCAGCGAGCGGAAGAGGGAACGATCAATTCAGGGCGTCGTTGTTCACAGCTTTTTATGATTCGCTCTGACAAATCGGCTGGGGCAATCGCCTTGACTCTCGCACCCCCCCCCGGCTGACGCGCAGTAGCTGGCAGATCGGCTGCGGCCTGATCGTATCGGCTGCCCGCATCATCGCGTCGAATGGGACCGGGGCAGACCAATAAAACGTGAACTCCCGATTCTTGCAGTTCGAGTCGCAATTGATGGGTGTAGCCTGCGATGGCGAACTTGGTTGCCGGATAGGCACCCAGGAAACGTGAAGCGGTTTTGCTTGCCAGTGAGCCGATGTTGACCAGGTGTCCTTTCGACTGGGCGAGATCATCTGCTACGGCTCGAATGCAGCGAACGGTGCCGAGGAAATTCAGATTCCACAACGTTTGGAAATCTTCGGGGCTGGTGTCCAGGACGGCTTTCCTTGCAGATAATCCGGCCGCGTTGACCAACGCATCGATCGAATTCGACCGGCAACGAATTTGCTCAAACGCATCTTGCACTTGTTGTTGCTCTGTGATGTCGGTTGGCAGGACGGTGACTTCCGCCCGATAAGATTTGAGTTCCCGTTTCGCCTTTTTCAGTGCGTCGGAGTCGCGTGCGAGCAATACCAGCTTGGCCTGCCGTTTGGCAAACGCTTTTGCGATTGCCAGTCCCAAACCGGCCGATCCACCCGTCACAACGACCGTTTTTCCCTGCCAGTGGCTCACGTTCGATCTTCCCATGCCGTGGTGAAGGCTAACTGAGGCAAGCCCAGCTGACTGTGAATGAATTTCGCAAGCATCGACAAATGGGGATGCTCCTGTTTAATTCGGGCTGCCGGCGAAGCAATACATGGCCTCTGCGGTGCGGATGTAGATTCGATTTAACCGCGCAACCGGAGTTGCATAGATTGGCTCACCGAAATCATGAGATGAAAGGATTTTCCATTCCGAGTCGGCGGAGACGACTGTGACCACACCCTGCTCGCTGGCGAAGTAAATTTTTCCAGCTGCGGCGATTGGTGAGGCGTAATAGTTGCCTCGCCCTTTAAGTCGGCCACGTTTTCGGACTTTGCCTGTCTCTGCGTCCAGGACTGTCAGGATACCCCCGTCCTTCACGAGGTAGATATGGCCGTTGTGGTAGAGCGGGCTGGCCACGTACGGTATGCCTTTCGCATATCGCCACAAGATCTGATTTTCACCTAATTCGCCATGGCCGCGCGGTCGGACTGCGATGATCGCATTATCGGCACGCTGGAAAACTTGTGCCTGCTTTTCCCACTCGGGCTGATCGATCCCTTGATCTTGGTCGAGATCGATTCGGAAAAATCGTGTGAGAACGGGACCGAGTGGTAACTCGTCTCGGCTAATTTTTCGATCATCGTTTTTGTCGTATTGTTCAATCGCATCGGACCAGGAATCCATGGTGATTCGCTCACCCACATCGCCACCCGGTGACCAGGTGGCAACATACAATACATCGTCGTGAATCGCTGGGGTGGTATTGACGATTCGAGCGAGACCATGCATCCACCAAAGACGCTTGCCTGTTTTGGGGGCGTATCCCGTCAGGGTTAAAGCGCCGGCGACGACGATCTGTTGTTCTGGTCCCGACTCAAAAACCACGGGAGTGGCATAGCTTCGAGTGAATTCATTCCGCGTGACTTCCCAGCGGGTTCGACCGGATTGTGTATTTAATGCGAGCAGGAAATTATTGGTATCGTGGTCTTGGTTTAGGTATAAGGTGTCACCTAACAAAACGGGGGAACTCGCAGCGCCGAATTCGTCTTGAAACGGACCCAATGGACGTGACCAAACCCTATTTCCATCGTGGTCGTAGCACAGCAGCCCATAGCTGCCGAAAAACACAAACACCCGGTCACCGTCCGAAGCGATTGTCGCGGCTGCTGGGCTCCCAACGCGATGGACTTCTTCCATTCGAGTCGCCGGTGCCTTGCGTTTCCACAGAGGTCGACCTGATGCCAAGTCACAGGCAACCGTAGCCAGTTCCTGTCGCTCCTGATCGTAAGTCGTGAGGAAAATTCGCTCGCCAGAAATGCAGGGTGTAGAGTGGCCGGCCGAAAGGGGCTGGCGCCAAAGCGTGGTATCCGATCGATCAAAATGCACGACTAGCCGGTCCGGCGATTTGGATTGGCCGCCATCGGAGCGGAAAAATGTGTATTGTTCTGCCCAGCCGTTAGAAACCGAATAAACCGCACTAGTGAAAATGAGCGTGACGATCCATGAACGCATGAGGGGACTCCCCTACTTTTTGCTGTCTTTTTGCCCGAAATGAGCGCCTTTGCAAGGCCGTTTGAGCCCGGATTCTAACGGAGTCAACCTGCGAAGTACATTGAGCTGTTTTTGTGCAGCCGCCGAAATTCGAAGCATAATAGGGATTCGTTTTCTCTTGCTACCAAGCCTCAGCTTCTCTTGACGAATCACTTGGGTCGATAAATGCAGCCTACGATGACATTGGCCGGTCCAACCCCGGACGCCTTGGACGAAATGCAAACGTCCTCGCCCAAGAACGAAAAAGTCTTTCGTATCTGGGCTGTGAGCGAATACTACTTCCCGAATTTTTCCGGCGCCGCGATTCAAGCGCATCAAATACTCGATCGACTTGCTCAGCAGGGCCATCAAATTCAAGTGCTGACAATGGCCGACCAAGCGGCTCGAAAACTTGCGGGTCGTCAAATGGAAGTTGATCGCATCAAGGTCAATTACCTTTCCGTATTAAATCGTTCCAGTTTGCGCTGGTTGCCAATTGGGAAGGTGAGAATTCGATCACTCAATGAACTCTTTCGCCGGGCGTCATTCGACTTGAAGGTGTTGTGGAAACTTGTCTGGCAGGGCCGCCGAGGCGATATCGTTCAGTTTTATGTGATTGGCGAGTTGACTCGACTGGTCATGTTGTTCGCTTCGTTGCGGGGCATGCACACCGTCATTCAGATTTCTCTTTGTGGCGCCGATGATCCGTGCTCAATACGTTCCAGCGTGATGGGGTTGTCTGCGCGGATGATGCGTTCATGTTTTTATACCGCTGGACGCATCGTGGGTTTGTCGACGGCGTTGACAAAAAGCTGTTTGGATTTTGGCCTCTCCAGGAAAGCGGTCTCACGTATTCCAAATGGCGTGGCATTGGAAAAGTTTCAATCGTCCTTGAGCGATGACCGTGACCAACTCTGCGACAGACTGTTTTTGAATCCCGATCAGCGGTACGTCGTCTTTGTCGGATCCGCAATCTATCGAAAAGGGATTGATGTGGTAGTTGCCACTTTCATTGAGTTAGCGTCTGAACGACACGACGTTGATCTATTGATTGTTGGCCCTTGTGACTTCGGCGATCGCACACGCCATGGTGCCGAACGACACGAATTAGTGACGCATCTGAAAGCGTCTCTGCAAGATCGAAAATTGTCGGATCGCGTTCATTGGCTCGGTGAAGTCAATGATGTGATTGATTACCTCCGAGTTTCGGAGGTGTTCTTTTTTCCGACTCGTCGAGAAGGCTTACCCAATGTCGTGGCCGAGGCGATGGCCGCTGAATTACCAGTGATTACATCGTTTATCGACGGAGTGACGACCGACCTGGTGGAATCTGGCATTCACGGCCGCTTGGTACACGGCCACCATCCCCTGCACTACCTGGATGCGCTAAGGGAATTATTTCGGGATGAAGAAAAACGCACTCTGATGGGGCTTGCGGCCGCCCAGCGCGCGAAACGAGAGTTTGATCTTACGCGGATTGCCAGGCAATACGAGGCACTCTATAACGGGCTGCTGGAGAGCTGACCCCAGCAAGAGGGTCAAATGCCGCCGCCGAGGAGGCATTAGCAAAACCGCCTGAGCGGACTCGAAGATGAAAAAATCTTGTCGACTGCTGTTCGATGACCTATGCTTCGTCCAGAGTCTGTAACATCCAAGGAGATCGAAATGAAGCCCCGATTGATTGCTCTTGTATTTGCCTGTGGGTTCTTCGCACTGGCAATCGGAAATACTGCACTGGCAGGTTGTGATGACTGTCGCTGTTGTCCACCGCCGCCTGTAGAAATGACCTTCTGTGCAGAAGATCCCTGCACCTGTTGCAAGTATGCTGTCGAAGTCTGTGTGCCGGCCTGTTGCGTGAATGAAGCGCCGTGCGTCACCTGGCGGCATGGTATCTTTGGACGCCGCATTGCAACTTACACTTGGAAGTGCTGCGGGTTTTCCTTCGATGTGGTCGTCAATCGGCACGGCCGACACTGGGTTCGTTAGCCAACCTCAACGGTTCGATCCGGATCAGGCAATCGGGTTTAGATCGGCTGCGTAAGGTTTTTAAAACACACTGGCGACAAATGGGGCTGGCGAACGGATGTTCGTCAGCCCTGTTGCTTGCGCCGAGGCGACCGACGTTTGTCGTGATCGTGGCTCATTCTATTGATCGAGCACCTCATTGATCGAGCACCTCGAATTTACTGACTTCCCACGTCAATTCATTGAGAGAACCCCATTGAATGCGTTGATATTTTTTGGGGTAGCCGAATTCGGCATCGAAATTAGCTCGCAGTGTGAGTTCTGGCGCCTGCGGGCTACGTTGAAGTTGGGATTGAACATCGTAGTCGATCGTCCGAAACATGCCATCGACGGTCCAAGTTGACATCGTTCGAGTGTTCGTGAGCGCGTTATTGTTAAATTTGGCCACTACCACCTGACCATCCCGAACTTCGGTCCAGTATCGGCCGGGCTGCCGGCCCTGAACGGTAATCTCGATTCGGTAATTGGGGAGTTTTTGGGAGTGCCATTTGTCTTTCGCGGCTGCGAAACGTGTGGCAGTCAGTTCGGTCAGATGGCCCGGGCCGAGGAAGAACATGAAGAGCAAGGTGGCGACCAAGCCGAGACAAGCTCCCAGAATGAGGGCGAAGAGGCGGAATCGCATGCGTCTTAAGTTCGTAGGCCGTTTGTCGATTTGATCCATGGTGTTGGGGGATCCTCTTGTTGGTGCATACACGCCATGCGAACGATTTGACTCTTTTTCACCGTCTGTTTGTTGTCCGTTGCGACGTTCATGCCCGTGGGTGCGCGATTGCCTACGGAATCGTCTGATCGACATCCTGCTTTTACCGTGGTATTTTGACGTCACGTGCCCCCTATCGTCAATGAATGGAATGAAATGTCTGGATTTCAACCGCTTGAAAGTCGCTCTCGGACGAAGATCGTTGCGACGATTGGCCCCGCCTGTCAGTCACGTGAGATGCTTGAGCAATTGGTCACGGCCGGCGTCGATATTTGTCGACTTAACATGGCCCATGGGTCTCGCGAGGACCATCAACGATTGTTCGACACGATACGTGAAGTTGAGCAAGATTCGCAGTATCCGATCGGAATACTCGTAGATCTTGCAGGCCCGAAAATCCGCTTGGGTGAGCTTTCACCGAATCCGCTCCCCTGCATCGTGGGGCAAGAGTTCACCTTTGTACGAGAAGCTGCTCAGGCGACGGCTGGCCAATTGACCTCGAATTATCAGCCATTGATCGATGAATTGACAGCTGGCGACCGTGTTCTCATGGCGGATGGCACAATCGAGATGACCGTCGTAGAAAAAACGTCTGACCAAGTGCGTTGTTGTGTGGTTCAGGGAGGAGATTTACGGAGTCGCCAAGGTATCAATTTACCCGGTGTCCAATTGAGTGCGCCGGCAATGTCCGAGGTCGATCGCGATAATGCACGATGGGCGGCGATGAACGGAGCAGATTTCATCAGCCTCAGCTTTGTGCGGTCGGCGGACGACATTCGCGGGCTCCGATCGTTGCTGGAAGAAGAAGGCGGCTCGGCCTTGACGATTGCCAAGATCGAAAAGCCGGAAGCACTCGAAAACCTTGAGGATATTGTCAAGGCTTCCCATGGGATTATGGTTGCCCGAGGCGACTTGGGGGTTGAAATCGATGTAGCCACGATGCCGGTTGCCCAAAAAAACATTATCGACGCATGCTCGACCTGGAAGAGGCCGGTGATTGTGGCTACTCAGATGTTGGACAGCATGCAACGAGCAAGTCGGCCAACGCGTGCCGAGGTGACAGACGTTGCCAATGCCATTCTCGATGGGACCGATGCTTGTATGCTTTCAGGTGAAACTGCCATCGGTCAGTATCCGATCGAATCGGTTCGTATGATGAATCGTATTATGAAATCGATTGAAGAGAATCGTCTCAATACCATCAGCTGCTCGCAGCATTCGCAAGATACGAAAGTCCATGAGGTGACTTCTGCGGTGGTTCGGGGGGCCGGGGGGATCGCGGCAGAGATAGCCGCGAAAATTGTTGTGGTTGCGACTCGCAGCGGCGCCACCGCGCTGACAAAAGCCAAGGAACGTGATTTGATACGTACCGTCGCTGTGAGTGATTGTCAGCAAACGTTACGGCAGATGTCACTCTACTGGGGGATTCATCCGCTTCCAGGTGCACCGGACGACCTCGAACACCGCTTGGTCCAATTCATTGTTGATTGGGGACTCGAATCGGGACATCTGATCGCGGGGGATCGAGTTGTGTTTGTCACGGGCACCGGTGTCAAAGCGGACGCACACAATTTGCTGATGATTCACGAAATCGCATCATGATCGGTCTCGAATCATGATGCCCAGCAGCACGTTCACTCTTGATGACCATGCCAGTCGGCTTGCCACCAAGCGAGAAGAAAAACTTGCATCAGGCTGAATAGCCAAAAACTAAAGAGGCCACCGAGAATACCCATCGCGGTGCTGCCGAAGGCGAAGGTCGTCAGCGAAAGGGGTTGGGTGCTGGTGAGATTCAACGTCAGTCCGCCGCAGATAGCACCTGCGACACAGCCTAGCCCGGTCATGATTCGCATGAACCATCCCAGCGGCGCTCGTCGACTCAGACGTGTTGGCGGGGCAAAGTGGCTTGCTTCCGGGGGGCGGCGCAACATCGAATCGGGCCCATCTTCTGGTTCATTGGATGACCGTTGAGCGTTATCCCGAAGTCGGCTACCGATCGCATTCCCGGCTACATGGGTCGCCACGATCACCAAAGCCATGAGCAAGGCACTGCCGACGAGCGGCCCAGCGGCTACGAACGCAGCTAAGCATCCGCAGAACAGGGCAACCAATCCAAACATCGTGCGCAGGCCAAACCGGGGTGGGCCAAGGCCGCCCGCTGCCGGATTAACGTTAGTTTTTTCCGTCTGTACCATCTCGTGACCGTGTCGTGGAGTTTTGGTAGCTGCAACGTCGAAATTATATCGAGAAGCGGGGAAACGACTATTGATGACTCTGTGGGGAGGCGTCGCCTGGGAAAACGATTGGAATCGACCTCCGTCCCATCATCTCAGCCTAATCGGATTATCTTGGTAAAGTTGGCATTCTGTCGTTGCTGATGGGGGAGGAAAATGTTCAGATCGGGCCAAAAAGGCCAAATCGGACAAGCCGATGAGGAAATCGGAGGTGACGCTCGCAGGAAATCCGACGAAAATCGGTCGGGAGCTGTGGACAACCGATTTCAAGAAAAACGCACGCGAGTACGGTTGCAACGGTAGAGCGGGCTGACCGGAGCCCTTTCATTTCGTCCGCTGAGGGAGTCGTTTCCCCGTTTTTCGGTGAAAAATTATTGACGTTTCCTGGAGTGAAGCATGGCAAACCGCCGCCGATATTCGAAGTTCATGCTGATCTTGGTGTTGGCGTGTATCGGCTTTCTGATGGTTTACCTGCCGAGTGCAGCGATGCGGCAGTATCAATCGGCAAAGGATCTCGGCTCGCTTTGGGGCACGGTCTATCTGGTCTTTGTCTCGCTGGGTGCTTTGTTGATGGCGGCAGCCAGCGGTTGGGTGGTTTGGCGTCTTTGGGCGGCTTCGCGGCGGAAGCGCAAACGGCTCGCGCAGCGCGAGCGAAACCCGAGTGAAATGAGTTTGTCAGAGCGTGAAGCTGAAGTTGCACAAAACATTTCAGCCGTTGCGGAAATGCGGGATGCGGAAACTACTTCTGACGAATTGCGAGGCGAACTGTCTCCGCTGATTCAATGGATCGAAGAGAAGCAGGAAGAGCAGAAACTTGAAATTGTTGCATTCGGGACGGTGTCGAGCGGCAAATCATCTTTGTTAAATGCGTTGGCAGGCCGAGATGTATTTGAAATGGATCTCAAGGGTGGCACGACTGTGCAGCGAAATGAAATCCCCTGGCCCGGGATGGACCAGGTCACGTTGGTGGATACTCCCGGATTGGGAGAGGTCGACGGGAGTTCTCGACAGCATGTGGCGGCTGAGGCGGCTAAGGACGCAGATCTCGTGCTCGTTGTTGTCGATGGTCCGCTGAGAGACTCCGAGTTCCAACTGCTGCGGACTTTGGCAGAAATGGAAAAGCGGGTTGTGATCTGTCTCAACAAGGAGGATTGGTACAGTGAACAAGATCGCGATGCGTTACTTGATCAGATTCGGCGGCAGGTAAGCGACTTTGTTGAGCCGCTTGATGTTTTGGCAGTCCGCTCGCGACCGACCTTACGTGATCGAGTGCGTGTGTTACCGGATGGTGCTGAGTTGGAGGAGGAAGTCGAGGTTTCGGCAGATATTCAGACGCTCGCACAACGCATGATAAAAATTGTAAAACGCGATGGCAGCGATCTCTTACTCGCGAATCTTTTGTTGCAATCACGAGGTCTTGTCGATGAAGCGAAAGAGCGAGTCCGTGAATCGTTGGACCGACGAGCTTGGCAACTTGTCGACAAATACATGTGGGGCGCAGCGGGCGCTGCCGCGCTCAGTCCATTTCCGATGGTGGATCTGGCGGCTGGCTGCGCAATCTCAACAAAAATGGTGGTTGACTTGGCTCGCGTTTACAAACAGGACATCGACGTAGACGTGGCGATGAACTTGCTGGGACAACAAGGGAAAACACTTCTGGGTGTACTTGGTAGTAGCGTTGCCACACCCGTGATTGCGTCCAGCATCGCCTCCATGATCAAGAGCGTGCCAGGAGTGGGGACCATTGCGGGGGGCGTGTTGCAGGGGGTCGTGCAGGCTCTCATCGCCCGTTGGATTGGTGCGATTTTTATTCGTTATTTCCGCGATGAAATGAAGACGCCAGCTGGTGGAATGGCGGAATTGGCGCGACAGGAATGGGCGCGAGTCACAAGTGTGAACGAGATCCGAAGACTTGTTACAGCTGCCCGCCGCCATTTTCAGGATGACGATCAAGATTTTGAACTGGGGCCTCCGCAAGGCAATCAATGAACGATTCAAATAAAAGTACCGTCAGCCGCTATGAACAGGCGTTGGCATCTGTGCAGAAAGCCGTCGAAAAATTCAAGGGCTGCACGCCTGAGGAAAGAGAGCGGTTGCGGAGTGACTTATTTCAGTTGCAGGACATGGAGCAAAAGCTGACACAGGGACGCGTTGAACTCGTGCTGTTCGGCGAAATAAGCACAGGGAAATCAGCGCTGATTAATGCGTTGGTCGGTCGGGAGGTCGCTGATGTGGATGTCCAAGGTGGTTGGACGAAAGAAGCGAAAGTGGTGCCTTGGCACGAAACCGAATACGTTGTTCCCGGTCTCGATGGATCCGAATTGGTCTTAGTCGATACGCCCGGTATCAACGAAGTCGGTGACAGTGATCATGATGCGATCGCCAAGCATGCAGTTCGACGCGGTGACATTATCCTTTTTGTCTCAGATTCTGATATTAACGAGGTTGAGTTTTCGGCAGTTATGGCGTTGGCGGCTGTCCATAAACCGATCCTGTTTGTACTCAATAAAACGGACCTCTATTCAGAGAGTGATTTGCAAGAACTCGTGACGCAATTGCGAGATCGGCGGCTCAAGGAAATTGTTCCAGCCGAAAACTTTATTCTTGTGAGTGCGGATCCGCGCCCCGTCGAATATGTGATTGTCGATGACAATGGCAGAGAAAGAACCGAGTGGCGGAAACCAGAAGCGGAGGTTGCGAATCTAAAAGCTCGAATCCTCGAGGTGTTAGAACATGACGGGATGGATCTCATCGCGCTGAACGCGGCCATGTACGCCGCTGATAAGACCGATCGCATTGCGAAGCTGCGGATCGATCTGCGGGACCGTCGAGCCAATCAAGCCATTTGGAGTTTTGCTGCAGCGAAAGCGCTGGCCGTTGCCGTAAATCCTGTGCCGATCGCCGATATTCTAGGTGGAAGCGCGGTGGATGTGACGATGGTCATTACGCTGGCCCACATCTACGGACTCGAAATGTCCTGGACTAATGCGCAAAAACTCGCCTTTTCAATTCTTGGCGCTGCCGGGATGGTTTTTGCTGCGGAGGTGGCCACCCATCTGGCAGCCGATGCGTTCAAAACGTTGACGCTCGGGGCGGGGACCGTGTTAACGGCAATACCGCAAGGAGCCGCTGCCGGATTCGGTTCCTACATCGTGGGAAATGCCGCAAAGTACTATTTCGAACATGGTGCGTCTTGGGGAGGGGAATCGCCGAAGCAAGTCGTTCGTCGAATTCTGGAAGAAACGGATAAACAATCGGTACTCGAGCATCTGCGACAAGAAATTAGCAGCAAATTAAAGCGGAATTTTTACTCTCCGAGCGAGAAAGGCTAGGTTCCAATCTCTTGAACCGATTTGGCCGATGACCTAGCCTACAAGGATCCAAGGCGTGGCTGACCAATAGATTGGTTTGAGCGAAACATTCGAAAGGTTTACGAAATGCCCATTTACGAATATGCCTGCAGCGACTGTCGGGAAACGTTTGAGCTGTTAGTTCGCGGGAATGAGCAGCCGTGTTGCCCCGAGTGCGAAAGCTTGCAGTTGGAAAAACAGTTGAGCGTACCAGCTGCATTGGGAAGTCATACAGCGAGCGATTTGCCGATGGCTGGAAATTGCGGTCGGCCCCAATGCGGTTCCGGTTGTATGGGACTCGAGGGCTAGGCTTCGTCGAAATCTCGAGTTGTCGGAAGTCGCTTCTTTTTCCGCGTTAGCTTTTCCAGCGAGAGGTTGCGTGCCAGGAATCAAATCAATGCCTCTGCCATCCACAGCAAAATTATGGTGGAAAAGGCGATGAAAATGATCGTGCCAATCAGCATTACGGCCCACGACAACCAAGAGAAATCCTCGAGCTGAATTTGTTAAAGCAGGCGTTGCACCGTTGCCAGGTAAATCGCCAAGGGAACGATCAGAAGCAAAAGTGCCGACAAGTCGAATTGTCGGATCGTCTGCTTGCGATTGACTAGCTTGATAGCGAAGAAGCTCGAGCAGGCTGCGTTGATGGCGGCTAATCCCGTGACGATTGGCAAAACGAGCCAGAAGCTCGACCTTGTCGCCTCCGCGAAAAGGCGGTCGATTAAGAGCAAATAGCTGACACCCAACAGGAATTTAATCAGGCGTGAGAACATGAGGTTTGCGTTGCAACAAGAATGGTTGCAGCCGAAGACTTCGGTAGCGAGCTGGTGTTTAGATCGTGTCGACTCAATCACGTTGATTGGCGAAGAGGAAAAAACGAAAGCGGCCGGATGATCCATCCGACCGCTTTTCCAATCGCTCCCAGATAGGTGGTTCTTAAGGGAAGATCACGAGACCGCCGACGAGGGCGGCGAGCTGCCAGCGAGCTCCCCTTGCACTGAGTGGTACGGCAGGTAACAGCCAAGGAGCACAGCTACCCGGTCGATAATATCCCAAAGAGTATTTGCATTCGGTTGGCGGTGTTACACCCATGTGGTAGGGCAAGAACAAGATGTTGCCGAAGAAGTGTGCACCGGAGAGAGCGGCTTGCTTCATCGGACCCGCCGAGTGACCGTAGCGTTCGAGTTGTACTTCCTGGAAGTAAAGCGGCTTGTGGCAAAGGGCCGAGGCCGTCCAGGTGAAAGTACTCATTGTCCAGTTTCGTGGTTCGTACTGGTTAGTTGCCGCACTGAACTCACTGGGCAATTCCCACCAGGCACTGACAAAGCAAAGATCAATGTTGCTCAGTGCGTACCAGGAAATCGATTCGATGGCACCGGTTGTCGTTTCAACATCCACTCGGCCATCGTTGTAATTAACCATCCGCCCCTTCGCCAACAAACGCCCATTGCGATCTCGCCATTCGCGTGACGGGGCGCGACTCATGTTCTGTTCGAGGATCCGATTGTTCTGTTGGATCGATTCGGTTGGCTGGATCTGGGGCGTAATGTCCAGTGAAATGGAACTGATCGGTGTATGTCGCATTTCGTCCCAGGCTTTCTGGAACAGTTGTTCCTCACTGGGGCAATTGCGGCCATTGTACTGATCTAGCAGCTGATTCGTCGGCGTTTGCAGGCTGAATTCATTGTCATCTTGTAGCGTGGAATCAAACTGAGGAATGAATGTGTTGTCCGGAACCGGCAATTCTTGAGAAGGCTGATTGGAGTCGTCCAGTTCGGGTAAGTTGAGGTCCGACTGTGTTGTCGTTTTCGGGCTGTTGGGCTCAGGACGAGGCTCTGGAGTCAGCGCCTTGTCGGTGTCGGTCGTTGGTAAATCGTTCGCCAAGTTAGGGAGCTCGCTGTCAACGTCTGGGTTTGGCAGTTCGTTGGGTAAGGCGAGTTCGTCTTTGGTCGGAGGTGTGGCAAGCGTCGGAGTTTCGGTTTGCTCCGATTTTTCCGGGCGCTGGGCTCGCTTGATTTCCGCGTCTTCCTCTTGCAGTATTTCGTCGAGCACATCGTCGAAGACACCGCTTGTATCATCGGAGTTTTGCCCAGAGACGAAGCGAACCAGGGTGTCTTCCCGAAAGTTGGGAACCGTGGCGGCGGTCGCCGCTTGCTGAACGCTAATTGGTCTCGGTGGAATTTCAAATTCCACCAATAATCCCACGTTTGTCGTCGGCGTTGGTTTGGGTTCAGGGAGGTCAATCTGAACGCTTGACTTCGGGATGTCCAGACGTGCGTTGAGCTGTTCAGCGGCACGGACTGGAGCTGCTTTGACAGGCGAACGCAAGTAGCTAGGGCGTGGTCGATGAATCTCGGCCATTCTTACCTGATCCGGTCGCTGCCATTTGAGCGTGTCCGAAGAATTTGGCAAGTTTTTTGGGCGAGTCCAGCCTGAAAGCTGATCGCTTGTTTTGCGGACAAACCGTTTCTGCGCGGCCTTCTTGGTCGAAGCAGTCGGTTTCAACGCCGGTTCGGTGGCGAGTGAATTAGCAACGCAGGTGATGGCTACGAGCACGCCGTAGATCCAAATTCGACCTGGTCGTTTGAGCGAAAAGGTGGAGGATCGCTGACGACGATCAGTCAGCCTCGCCTCGTGCATATTCGCTGTAATTGGGGGCTTCTTGCGTAATGGCGATGTCATGGGGGTGGCTTTCTCTCACACTCGCCGCAGAAACTTGGATGAATCGCGCTTCCGTACGCAATTCCTCGATCGTTCGCGATCCACAGTAACCCATACCAGCTCTCAGCCCCCCGACAAGCTGGTACACGAAGGGACCTAATGGACCTTTGAACGGAACTCGACCTTCGACTCCTTCGGGAACAAGCTTGCCTGAGACACCAGCGTCGGAACCTTGACGGTACCGCTCGCTCGATCCTTTGACCATGGCTCCCAGTGAACCCATTCCTCGATAAACTTTGAAGGTACGACCTTGATAGAGAATCATTTCTCCGGGACTTTCGGCGAGCCCGGCAAATAATCCTCCAATCATGGCAACACTGGCACCGGCTGCGATTGCCTTCGTCAAATCGCCTGAGAAGCGAATGCCTCCGTCGGCGATAATTGGCGTCTGCGTCTCCTTGGCGGCCTGTGCTGCTTCATAAATGGCAGTAATTTGAGGAACACCGACTCCAGAAATGACTCGTGTGGTGCAAATCGACCCCGGACCAATGCCGACTTTGACAGCGTCACAGCCAGCATCTATTAGGTCTTTTGCTCCTTCGCGAGTTGCAACGTTTCCGGCGATCACGTCAATGTCCCATCTTTTCTTGGTTTCTCGAACCGTCTCCAGGACGTTTCGGGAATGACCGTGGGCACTGTCAACAATCAAAATATCGACGTCTTGGTTGATGAGGCTCTCGGCACGCTCGAAATCGAACACCCCGATCGCCGCACCCACACGAAGCCTTCCTTGCTTGTCTCTGCAAGCATTGGGGAATCGCTTCAGCATGTCGATGTCTTTGATTGTTATTAACCCTGTCAGATTGTATTTGTCGTCAACCAGTAAAAGTTTCTCCACCTTTTTAGCCGTTAAAATCTTCTCTGCTTCCTCAAGCGTTACTCTTCCCGTCGCCGTCACCAAATTACCAGCGGTCATAACTTCCGATACGGGCTGCTCCGTTTGCTCTAAAAACCTTAAATCCCGGCGGGTTAGGATGCCTTCGAGCTGTCCGTTCGGGCGCGTGATGGGCACTCCGGAAACGTTATGCTTCTCCATCACTTCCTGTGCATTCGCTACTGTTGCATTCGGTGGTAGCGTGACCGGATCGATGATAATGCCGTTCGCACTGCGTTTGACTTTGTCAACTTCCTCCGTTTGACGCTCCACCGACATATTCTTGTGAATGACGCCCAAACCGCCCTGTTGACCAAGTGAAATCGCCATCGCACTTTCGGTGACGGTATCCATGGGGGAGCTGAGTAGCGGAACGTTAAGCGTGATGCGTCGTGTCAATTGAGTGGTCACGACCGTATCGGATGGCACAATATCGCTGTATCGGGGTTGCAGCAAAACGTCGTCAAAGGTGATGCCATTGATAGAGATTTTGTCTTGCATCATCGCTGCTCCTTGTCTTGGTGACGCTAACCGGTCTTGGTGACGCTAACCGTTGCGGCAGAATCCCGCATTATGACGCTGAACAACCGGATTGGCAATGTACGGGGCCGTCCGGAGAGAACGAAAGCTTCCATCGGGAGCGGGCGAAGCGCGGATGGCTAGCGGGAACGGGCGAAGGCCCCGCGGCTCAGGCTGAGAAACGATCAGGGGGACCGGCAGATGCTGGGATTCGTCCTGGCGTCAGCCTCCGACCGGAAAAAAGTGGGATTGTCGGCAAATCGTTGGAAGCTCACCGGGGCGGGCAAGCCGCATGCAAAACGCTCATCCCCATCGTCCATTTCGCAATTCGCGAGCAGGCTGTGATTCGTTAGGACGCATCGGACCCGCTCTGTTGGCTCTCGGAGTCGTTAGTGGAGTCCTGCCCTGGCAGGTCGCGGACAGCTTCCAGGATTTGCAGGTCTTGTGCTGGAAAAACAGCGCGGAGGTCAATCAGCAAACGGTTTTGTTGAATGCGCCCGAAGATTGAGGGGTTACTGGTCCGCAATTCGGCCGCCAATTGGTTGACGCTTCGCTTGTTCGGTGTGATGGCGATACACCAGGTGGGTAATTGTTGCGTTGGAACAGAACCGCCGCCCAGGTAGGCCACCTCTTTGATAGGCTCGGCTTGGGCGACAGCTGGCAGCTCTTGAAGCTGAGGCGCGAGTCGTTCGGCTCGATTTTGCAGATTCTGTTCTGAAGCGTTGAGTAATTGAAGTAGCGGAATCGATTCATGTGCGACTTCGGGATCACGATACAGTCGCAAGGTTGCTGCTAAAGCGGCCAAGGTCATTTTGTCGACTCTCAAAGCTCGAGTGAGCGGATGCTGTGTGATTTGGGCGATGAGATCGCGCTGACCAACGATAATGCCACATTGGGGTCCGCCAAGCAGTTTGTCCCCGCTGAACAACACTACGTCGGCGCCTGCCGTAATGCTATCAGCCGCAACGGGCTCACCGGCGAGTCCGAAGCGAGCAAAGTCGATTGTGGCTCCCGAACCGATATCATCGATCACCGGCAGGTGATGGCTCTTGCCGAGCTCAACGAGTTCTTTCAAACTGGCCTCGGCGGTGAAACCGGTTACCAGATAGTTACTTGGGTGGACCCGCAGCAGCGCACCTGTTTGGTCGGAAATTGCCCTTTCATAATCTTCGATGCGTGTCTTATTGGTGGTGCCGACCTCTCGCAGGATTGCTCCACTGACTTCCATGACTTCGGGCAGACGGTAGCTGCCTCCAATTTCCACCAAGTGGCCGCGTGAAACGATGACTTCTTGGCCGGATCCGATCGCGGCGAGTGTCAGCAAGGTCGCTCCCGCATTGTTATTCACCACCAAAGCCGCCTCGGCCCCGGTCAGTTCTCGCAGCAATTTTTCCACGGCGACCACACGTTGTGATCGTTCCCCCGATTCCAGATCGACTTCCACGCTCGCGTATCCCGAAGAGACGGCTCGAACCGCATGCAACGCTTCCTCTGCAAGCGGCGAACGGCCCAAGCCGGTGTGCAAGACAATCCCGGTTGCATTAATCACCGGCTGCAAACTGGGCTTCTGATCCTCCGCGATCCAATCTGCGATCCGATCTGCCAGATCACTGACGTTTGGCACATTGAACTCGTTGGCCTTCTGCTGGAGGTCAGAGCGTAAGTCGTCCAAGAACGTGCGGACTTCGGAGACCACGACGTGGTGGCTGACTTTGTCCACGAGGGTCTTGAGCGATGGGCTCTCAAGCAGTTCATTGACGGAAGGGATTCGACGAAGGGGGTTGTTAGGCATGTCTCTATCTTTGGCTTTCGCTGAAAAACAGCCGATGGGGCACCAAGGGTCTTGCTTAAATAGTAGCTTGTCGCTTGTTCAGACGGCGAAGATCGCCATCCCGGTCGGTAAATCCGGTTCTATCCAAGTATTCGCAGATCGGCACGGCATATTTTCTCGTTGTCTTCAGGAGTTCTCGGATTTCGCTCAATGTCATCCCTACTCCTTCTCCAAGAGCATCGGAGAGGGTATCGCGGAGCTGTTGCTCGACCTCGCAGTGAAGGTAAAGTTTGTCACCAATTTCGATCAGATCCCCGTCCGTCGCCGCAAGACTGATGAGTTGCGGAACGGATTGTTGATTCTTGACAGACTCTTTTTGGCACTCTTTGACCGTGGGGGGTTGGAAGCCGGCTTTGAGATAGCGTTGGATCAATTGCTTCAGCAGTTCTTGCTCGCCTTTGGAGAGACTGGGGCCTCGTGCGGCCAATCCGACTCCGTTGGCTGTCAAGCGAACTTGTTTCGTTCGATTCAGTCGCTCGAGAATCGCGTCAAAAACGGAGGCCGGCCCGAGATAATTGAACTGTGCGGCAAGACTCGTGCGATCGAACACACTTTTGAGTGGCTCCAGGTCGTGCCTTCGCTCCAGTGCTGCACGGATGCGTCCACCCGCTTCGTCGAGCAGTTGTGAATGAAAATAGATTTTTTTATGTCCCGTGCGATGAAGGGGGACCACAAGTTTATCGTCGATTAACTGTTGGAAAACAGTCTCGCCGTTTGGGATGCCAGCTGTTCGAGCCAGCTCGAGGGGGCTCGCGAACGACGAACCCGAGAAGTAGATTGCCGCCGATGCGCGCCGCAAAGCATCTTTGTCAGTTAAATCTTGCAGGTATTGAAGAGTACTCTGATTCGCGCGTCGGATTTTAGCAGCGACGGGAACGACGACGCGTCCGCCGGCAATGGTCATGATGGGTGACTCGCTGCGCAATACAAACGGCTGATTCCAGGTTGAGACCACCGGTTCACTCAGGAACAATTGTGCAAAGGTGGTTTCACCTGGCGTTACGAGCTCGGCATCGAGCAATGAAACGGTAGCAAGAACCTCCGCTGTGCCGATGTGAAGGCGAATGCGGGCACGATTCTTAAGAGGACGTACGGCGGACTGAAGGATATCCAAACGGACCGTGATGAGGCGGCTCGCGATCAAATGGCCTGCGGATGCCAATTCTTGTCCTCGCATCACCTGGTCGTGATGAATCCCTGCTAAATTGATAGCGGCTCGTTGGCCTCGATGCACCGAGTCGACAACACGATCGTGATTATGCAGGCCGCGAATTCGTACTTCAATGGAGTTTGGCTCGATCATCATTTGATCGCCCACATTGGCTTGACCGCTGGACACACTGCCGGTGACAACGGTGCCGTGTCCTGCGATCGTAAAGGCACGATCAATTGCCATGCGGAAGGGTTCGCTGATTGATTGTTGCCTATTTTGTGCGACGTGGTTTGCAGCTTCTAAGAGGGCCGCCTTCAATTCCGGAATGCCCTGCCCCGTCGCTGAACTGGTACGGATGATGGGGGCTTCTGCAAGAAACGAATCTTCGACAAGCTCGCGTGCCTCCTGTTCAACGAGTTCGATCCAGTCCGGATCAGCCAGATCGCATTTGGTGAGTACAATCAATCCTGCTGACAGATCCAGCATTCGAAGCACTTCGAAATGTTCGCGTGTCTGGGGTTTTACGGAGTCGTCGGCGGCGATGACCAGAACGGCGATGTCCATCCCGGTGGCGCCGGCCAGCATCTGTCGAACAAACTTTTCATGGCCCGGTACATCAACGATACCCAGGCGGAAATCGTCCAATTCAAGTTCGGCGAAACCAAGCTCAATCGTGATGCCACGTTTCTTTTCTTCCGGGAGTCGGTCGGTATCGACACCGGTCAATGATTTGATCAATGACGTTTTGCCGTGGTCGATGTGACCGGCCGTTCCGAGTATGAGGTCTGTAATCATGACGCAATTCTACTCCAGATCGGTCGATGGGGAACGGCCCCGTTTGGGAACCGGAGGCGACTTTGAAACTGGAGTTTTAGAGCTGATGGCTCCATTGAAGCTGACGGCCAGACGTAATAAAACTAGGGATCTTCATCCGATCCGAAGGAACTATCTCATGCAACCAAATCCGCTTCGAGTTACCGTTTGGAATGAATTTGTCCATGAGCAGGAACATGAACGAGTTCGCGCGATTTACCCAGAAGGCATCCATACTGCGATTAAGACGGGTCTGGAACAGCAGCTTGATAGCTCGGTTGTTGTCAAGACAGCCACGCTACAACAGCCAGAGCACGGTCTGACGGAAACGCTGTTGGATCAAACGGATGTGCTTCTATGGTGGGGGCATGCGGCCCATGATCAGGTTGCCGATGAGATTGTTGATCGAGTTCATCAACGGGTGCTTAACGGGATGGGCTTAATTCCGCTGCACTCGGCCCACCTCTCGAAAATCTTCGTGAAATTAATGGGAACCAGCTGCATGCTCCGCTGGCGGGATGCGGGTGAACGAGAGCGATTATGGATCGTCAATCCGGCCCATGAAATTGTCGACGGAATTGAGGGCGAGTCTTTTGAGCTCCCAAACGCCGAAATGTACGGAGAATATTTCGATATTCCGACTCCCGACGAACTGATTTTGATCAGTTGGTTCGCCGGAGGGGAGGTTTTCCGATCTGGCATGACTTTTCGGCGCGGCAAGGGGCGGATTTTTTATTTTCGGCCAGGACACGAAACTTTTCCCATTTACCATCAGCCGATCGTTCAGCGGATTTTGTCCAACGGCGTTTCCTGGGCAGCCCCGCGCGGGGCCAGCTACTTTGGAGATGGTCGTCATATTCCGGAGGCGCTGGAGCCGCTCCCATCGAGTGATGTGAGCGATCCTTCGTTGCATAAACGGCAATAAATTCCCGGATCTCGTCGTCGGAAACCGAGTTCTCGGAGCGGACTGGGATTTTGACACGGTTCGTTTTCCAGCGGATTTCCGATTTCCGCCTCAGGCTGAGTTTGGGATGCTAATCTCGGACCGATCTGCTACAATGAATCACCCCACCGCAGGAGTAGAGAGATGACGTGGAGACGGGGTGACTTACCCGCCTGACGGACGTCTTTTCTCGTGAATCCCCCGGCTCTTTCCCTCCAGACCGAATTTGTCGACTGCACTCGGAGACGAGATAGCATGCGTGCCATCGCTGCGTTGATCACTGCCGTGGGATGCTTTTGCGCCGGACAGGTCGCGTGGTCCGACACGGATGTCAAGTCAGGTCTCGATCAGCGCTTTGCGGAGCACGTCCGACCCGTCTTGAGTACCTACTGCCACGGTTGTCACAGCGGCGACGAACCTGAGGCCGAACTGAATCTTGCCAGCTACGATCGGACTGCGGTTGATGTGGCCGAAAATCATGCCGTTTGGGCTCGGATCGAGGAAGTGGTTCGCTCGGGGGAAATGCCACCTGATAACGAACCTCAGCCGAGTCCTGAGGAAACGAAGCAATTGCTTGGCTGGCTGGAGTCCGCCTTGAATTCGATCGATTGCAGCAAAATCAGCCAACCGGGACGAGTCACGGTCAGGCGACTCAACCGGGCCGAATATGACAACACGATTCGTGATCTGGTGGGTTTGGATTTCAAACCGGCCGCAGATTTTCCAGCGGACAACGTGGGTAACGGTTTTGACAACATTTCCCAAGTGATGTCGCTCCCATCTTTGTTGCTGGAAAAATATCTCGCTGCGGCAGAAGAAATCGTGACGCGTCTCTTGTCCGATCCGACCGCTTGCCAAGCAGTCATCCATCGCTGGTCAGACCCGGCGCGTGATCGCAAGGCAAATGCGAAAGAGGTGTTGCGTCAGTTTGCGAGCCGAGCGTTTCGTCGACCCATCCAGCAGGACGAGTTGGATCGTTTGATGAAGTTGATCGAGCTTCGATCGACAGCGGGAGCCGATTATGTGGCGAGCTTCGATCTTCCTTTGCAAGCCATTCTGGCTTCTCCTCACTTTCTTTTTCGAATCGAGTTCGACAACAATCCTGATTCAACCGACCAGTTGCGGGCGCTCAATGATTATGAATTCGCAACGCGACTCTCCTATTTTTTATGGAGTTCGATGCCGGATGAGCAGCTTACCGGCTTGGCGCGTGAAGGCCGGCTACAGGAATCGGCGGTCTTAGAAACGCAAGTTCGTCGAATGTTGGACGACGGCAAGGCACAAGCCTTGGTCGAGAATTTCGCTGGGCAGTGGTTGGAGTTGCGAACCCTGGCGAAGGTTGCCCCAGATCCGGAGAAGTATCCCGATTTCGATGAATCATTGCGGACGGCCATGCGGCGTGAAACTGAGCTGTTTTTTGCCGCACTGATGGCCAAAGATCGCAGTGTTCTCGAGCTGATTGATGCGGACTATACCTACCTGAACGAGCGACTTGCTCGCCATTACGGTTTGGACGCGGTGGAGGGGGATGAATTTCGAGAGGTCAAACTGACGGACGCTCGCCGTGGAGGCATTCTCACTCATGCCAGTGTGCTCACGCTCACTTCAAATCCGACACGAACCTCGCCGGTCAAACGCGGAAAGTGGATCCTGGAGAATCTGCTTGGTGCGCCACCGCCACCGCCACCGCCGGGGGTCGAAGAACTGTCGGAGGAAGGCGATGCCGAACTGTTGGGGTCGCTGCGAGAGCGCATGGAGCAGCATCGTGAGGATCCATCGTGTGCCGTTTGTCATCGTAAAATGGACGCACTGGGATTTGGTTTTGAGAATTTTGACGGGATCGGAAGTTGGCGAGAGAAGGATGGACGATTCACGATTGACGCATCCGGAGAACTTCCGGGTGATCTGGGTTTTAACGGGCCCCAGCAACTGCGCCAATTGTTAAAGACAAGCCAAAAGCCGCAGTTCACTCGCTCTCTGGCCGAAAAAATGCTTACCTATGCGCTCGGTCGTGGTTTAGAATCTTATGACCGCTGTGCCGTGGATGACATCGTGGAAAATTTGCAGCAAAACGATTATCGTTTTTCAGCATTGGTCCTGGGAATTGTGAACAGCGAACCGTTCCGTCTCAGGGGCTTTCGAGGAGGAGTCAAATGAGGCATTCGATCTCTCGACGGACGGTGTTGCGAGGTATCGGAGCATCCGTATCCCTGCCGTTACTTGATGCCATGCTACCCATCGGAGCGTTGGGGGCGACCACCGCCTCAGCGCCGCCCCGCCGCATCGGATTCTTCTTTGTGCCGAATGGGGTCAATTTAGCGGAGTGGACTCCGCAAAAAACTGGTTACGATTACGACCTGCCTTCAATCTTAGAGCCTTTGCATCGCGTGAAGAACGATGTCAATGTGCTTACGGGCTTAACTCAAGACAAGGGTCGGGCAAATGGTGATGGGGCTGGTGATCACGCGCGATCCGCTTCGACGTTCCTGACCGGTGCCCAACCACGAAAGACATCAGCTGGAAATATTCGAGTTGGCATTTCGGTCGATCAAGTCGCTGCTCAAGCGGTGGGCAAGGCGACTCGGTTTCCCTCCTTGGAACTCGGTTGTGATCGATCCCGGAATTCGGGCAATTGCGACTCGGGTTACAGTTGCGCCTATTCCCACAATATCTCCTGGTCTTCAGCGACTACGCCGATGGCCAAAGAGATCGACCCCAGGCTTGTCTTCGAAAGGCTGTTTGGCGGTGACCAAGCCAAAGATCATCAAGCTCAGACCGAGCGGCAGCAATTGCGAAAAAGTTTGTTGGATTACGTTCGCGATGATGCTCGCCGATTGCAGAATCGTTTGGGACGATCTGACCAAATTAAATTGGATCAGTACACGGCCGGTGTCCGCGAAATCGAACGGCGAATCGAAGCGAGTGAGCAGGACACACAACGCTATGAGGTCGATTTTGAAAAACCAGCTGGAATACCGGACGATTACGCTGAGCATGTGCGGTTGATGAGTGACATGATGGTGCTTGCTTTTCAGGCCGATTTGACTCGTGTCAGCACCTGTATGTTTGCGAACGCGGGCAGTAATCGAAGCTACCGAGAAATCGGAGTTCCCGATGGCCATCACGATCTTTCGCATCACGGTGGAAACGGCGAAAAACTCGAGAAAATCCGACGAATCAATCAATATCACCTGCAGCAATTTGCCTACGTTTTGGAGCGAATGAAGTCGATTCCTGAGGGAGACGGCTCGCTACTTGACAGCTGCTTGATTGTCTATGGCAGTGGTTTGAGTGATGGCAATCGCCACAATAATGAAAATCTACCGGTGTTGGTTGCTGGACGTGGTGGTGGAACCGTCGAGACAGGACGTCATGTGGTGTACGACGTAGAAACACCGCTGAACAATCTGTACTTGTCCATGTTGGATCGAATGGGTGTTTCAGTCCCGCGGCTTGGTGACAGTACCGCAAGACTGCCTTACCTCAGTTAACCTGGCAACTTAAGACTTCAAAGCTTCGCTCCATCTCGGATGAATTGATCGAGTGAGATATCTTTGGGGCGTACCGAAAAGAGATTTGATACCCATGTCATTTCGTGGCTCGATTCTGGTCGCTCTGGCGTTTTTGCTGGTTTCGTTCGTCAGGGTGCCCGATCTGACAGCGGCCGATGAACCCGCTTCTGTGACTGGGTTGGTCGAAGATCTGAAAAGCTCCGACGTCGAGACGCGTCGTGACGCGACACACAGTCTGATTTCCCTTGGCAAAGGTGCCAAACTGGCCGTTCCGGCCTTGTTGGAAACGTTACAAGATGGAGATGTCCAGGTCTGGTCGGGGGCGGTACAAGCGTTGGCGACGATTGGATCTGATGCGTCGGATGCCGTTCCGATTTTGATTGCTCAGATTGATAAGGCAAACCCACAGCGTCAGTATCGCATTTCCCATGCGTTGGGATGCGTCGGTGCACCGAGACTAGCTGAGCTGCGACAATTGTTGACCGACTCGAGTTCACGTCGACGGGAGGTCGCGGCCCGGTCGATTGGTTGGATGGGGCAGGCGGCAGATCCGGCTGTCGATGATTTGATCAAATTGTTGGTGGACTCGGATGAGCAAGTTGCTCTGGCGGCAACCGAAACATTAGGCAAGTTGAAGGATTTGTCGTTGGCGTCGCTGGTGATCGTCTGTCAGGATTCCGAACAAACGGCACGCAAGCTTGCCTTGTCCGCCTTGGCTTCGATGGGGCCAGTTGCCGCTCCGGCAAAAGAGGTCGTGATTTCCAATTTGACACACGAAGCTTCGTCGATTCGTGCAGCTGCTTTGGACGCCCTGGCGAGCCTCGCAGATGACGATCCTCAAACGATTGAGTTCGTGACGGTGGCCCTTTCCGATAAAGATGAAAGCGTAAAACGCACTGCTATTTCGTCCGTGTTGCGATTGCGACAGCGGTCTGATCGTACCATTCCAGCCCTGATTAAACTGTTGGAGGGCGATTCCGAGACGGCTTCCAAAGCTGCCTACGCGTTGGGTGCTTTTGGCGGCTCGGCTGCCGATGCGGTGCCGGCCTTGCTAAATCAGCTGGTTGCGAACGAGCAATCCAAGGCGGCCGACGCTGTCAGTCGAATTGGACCGACGGCTGTCGCTCCTCTCGTTGAATATGCCGCAAATGAAAAAATTGCGTTGGGACAAGCTGCTGAGATCATCGGTCGGATGGGCCCACGGGCGAGACAGCAGCTGGAAGCGGAGCTCACCAGCGAGCACGCGAAGCATCGTGTTTTGGCCATCTTGGCGATGACGCAGATTTCCGAGCAAAACTCCAACCTGATCGACAAAATCGCTGTCCGCTTGGATGATCCAGTAGCCGAAGTCCGAGCAGCGGCCTGCCAGGCCTTGGAAGTTTTTGGCGAGGACGCCCAATCGACCGAAGCCGCTTTGGTTAAACGGGTGGATGACCCCGATCCTCTCGTACGAGCTGCCTGTTTACTCGCCTTGGTTGCCATCGGAGTCGACTCGGAACGGCTTGTTCAACCGCTGATCGCCGCTCTAGCGGATGATCATGATCAAGTAAGAGTCGGGGCGGCTGAAGCCCTTGGTTCCTTAAAGCCATTACCCCCACCCGCCCGTGATGCTTTGATCGCAGCAGTTGGGGATCAAAACCCGAGTGTTCGGCGGTCAGTCGTCGCAACGCTGGGGCAGGCGAAGGTAAAACAAGCTGTTCCTCATTTAATCGAAACTCTGAAAGACAGTGACCAGGAGGTCAGCCTGCAGGCCATTCGCTCGCTTGGCCAAATCGGTAAGCAAGCGACGGATGCGGTTCCCGAGTTGACGTTGCAGCTTGAGAATCAGTATTTTCCCAAACGGCTCGCCACAATCGAGACTTTGGGGCAGATCGGTGAGTCGGCCAAGGCGTCGGTTTCTGGCTTGCAATCACAGCTTCAGCATCCAGATGAGTCTGTACGCGCGGCAACGTTAGTCGCACTCACTCAAGTCGTTGACGAAACGGAACAATTAGTCCCGATCCTTGTCGAAGGATTGCGGGATAAGCAATGGTCAGTGCGACGTAAGGCAGCTGATCAGTTGGGAAGCTTGGGTGATCAGGCCGAAGCTGCTGTACCTGAACTGCTCGTTCTGTTGCGGAGTGACGATGATGATGATCAGGATTTGGCCTCGGATGCCCTTCGGCAAATCGATGCGGCTTCTGCGGAAACCGTGCCCATGTTGATTGAGATTCTGAAGGATCAAGGTAGCGGTCGTCGTGTGCGTTATTATGCGTTGCACTTGTTGCGAAAAACGGGCCCCGCTGCGAAAAGTGCCTTGCCTGTTTTGGAAGAGCTGCTGAAGAAGTTAGAGGGACGTAGTCGTGAATACCTGCGTCGGGCGATTCGCGATATTCGTGAGATTCCTGATCCCGCAGCAGCCTAAGTTTCCCTTCTCTGCGCTATCTCGCGACCAATTCGATGATGGGGGCACTGATCCAAGCTGCAGGCCGTGGGAACTTCCGCTAGTTGGGTGCTCAAGCGGCACGCGCCAGTTTCGGAGCCGATGTTTCATTTTGGCGGTATTGAGGAACAGCTTCTGAGAGTTGGGCTACCACACCCGTGTTACCCCGATGAGCCGTTTGACTCATTTGGAGGATTGAATTGCTGATCTCCGCGTATTGAGTGGGAGTTGATTCGGCGATCATGATTTTGGGATGGACGGTTGGGAGGTGGTTTTCACCGCTGATATGAAGTTCTTCGAATAATTTTTCGCCCGGGCGAATTCCGGAAAATTGAATTTCGATATCGCGATCGATTTCAAGTCCCGAAAGATTGATCATCTCATGAGCCAGGTCAACGATTCGGACCGGTTCTCCCATGTCGAGTACGAAGATCTCACCGCCCTGCCCCATCGCGCCGGCTTGGATAACCAATTGTGACGCTTCCGGGATCGTCATGAAGTAACGTTTCATCTGAGGATGGGTCACTGTGACCGGACCACCTTGAGCGATCTGTTCTCGGAAGATTGGCACAACACTGCCAGCTGAATCGAGTACGTTACCAAAGCGGACGGTGACGAAGTTGCATTGCGAGGACGTCGCCAATGATTGCACGTAGATTTCAGCAACTCGTTTGCAAGCACCCATCACGCTGGTTGGATTGACTGCCTTGTCGGTCGAAATCATCACGAATGAGCCGACTTTGAAGCGGTCTGCGAGATCGGCCAAGTTGCGTGTGGCGAGCACGATGTTTTTGATCGCTTCGCACGGATTGGCTTCCATCAAGGGTACATGTTTGTAGGCGGCTGCATGAAAGATGATATCCGGTCGCTCTCTTAAGCAGAGTTGCTCCATGCGAGCTTGATCACCTGCATCAGCGATGCAAAATTGCAGATCAATATCGGGTGCAAGTTTTCTCAACTCATGCTCGAGGAAAAACAGTCCGTTCTCACTACGGTCAATTAGGATGAGCTTACGAGGCTCGAATTGGAGCAACTGGCGGCAGATCTCGGAGCCGATGCTGCCCGCAGCTCCCGTCACCCAGAGAACTTTGTTGTCGAGCCATTGGTGAAGACCTCGGATGTCCAGTTGAACGGGATCGCGGCGCAGCAGGTCTTGTATTGAAACGGTTCGAGGACGTAAGTCGACATGTCCGTGGAGCAGTTGTTCGAAGCTAGGCAGAACCTTGACTTCGACGCCGACAGAACGACCTTTTTCAACGATTTTCCGAACGTCTTTACCGGAGAACTCACCGGCTGTGATGAGGATTTCTCGAACGGCGTGCCGGGCCGCTAAACGGTCAAGCTGGTCAACGTTTCCCAAGACGGGAATGCCACTGATTCGCGAAGGGAGAGCGTGACTTTGGCCTGCCAGAAAGCCGACAATATCGTAGCGAATGTTATGGTTTCGTCGAATGGCTCGGAGTAACGCCTCTCCCGAGTCGTTGGCGCCAATAATGAAGGCGCGGATTCCTGAATTATCAGATCTCAACGACGGGCGATATTCTTCCATGAATCGCGCTGTTGAACGCAGACAGCCGAATACCGCGACCGTTCCAAATGAGTCGAGTAAGAATACGCTTCGCGGAATTACGACATCCGGGATGAATAGGAATGCTGTCAGCACCAATACCAGAGAGCTTGCGATTGTTGCTTGGGAAAGCGTGATCAAATCATGGAATGTTAGAAAACGATTCCAGCCTTGGTAGATTCCAAATCTGCTGAAGATCGCCACCTTGATCAGAATAACCCAAATGAGCGTTCGTTGAATGTGGGACGCCGTGAAGTCATCAATGTTTCCCTCAAATCGTAACCAATAGGATGCGATCTGAATTATCGCGATGAGCGGTATCGAGGCAATCATGTAGGCGATTGCGTGGTGTTTTTGGATGCTCTTTTTGAGGCGCTGGAAAAGACTAATCATGCGTAAGCTTTCAACCTTCTCGCGGCAGGAGCTGAAATGTGCAACGCTCTCTTTAAATTGAAATGTTAGCAAGGACTAAAAACCTGGAACAGCGCTCGAAAAGCCGAATCGGACAAAGCTTCTTACTGTCTCAACCACGAACGTCGATGGTGTTTCTTCAACAGTGATGGTATCTCCTGAAGCAAGAACCAGATTCTCCTTGCCGTTGGTTTTTGCCGCTTTGACCGATACTTCAATGACGATGGGATCCGTTTCTCCTTCGATGCTGCGAATCACGCGAACTTTGTCTGCAATCGAAACCGTGCGACCCCCAGCGAGTGCGATAGCGTCGAGTACTCGCAGGGTTTCGTCCTTCGGCAATTCGTAATAGTCGGGACGTTTGACCAAGCCGATAACGCTGATCGAATGGTTGGGGCGTTCGGTCACCATGACGATGCTGCCGTCTTCCACATGCAGGTCGACTCCCTCTTGTGAAGATTCCGTCAGGTCGATCTGGGTGATCCGCTGGGGAATCTCAGGAGCCTGCTCAAAAGACGCCAATATGACGCCTTCATAACGGGCGTTGTTGGAAAGTTGCCGCATGCCATTTGGGTGTCGAAGTTCGACCATTGTTCCTGCGTCGTCGTTCAACCCGCCCGCTGCGACGATCGCGGCGAGGAGATCACTGCCCGCCGCCGGCAATTCGTAGACACCAGGTTCTTTCACGGCTCCTACAACGCGGACCCGAATCATACGACGTTGCTTCATCAGTACCGAAACGTGTGGGTGGCGATAGATTTCCCGGTCGATGCTCAGTTGGCGAATCACTTGTTCTGAAGCGGCCAAGGTAAATCCGGTGAGCTGGGCCGAACCAACTAATGGGATGTCAATCTCACCCCGGTCGCTTACACGTAACGTCCATGTGGTGGGCTCAGTCTCTTCAATTCCTGTTGAAACTTGCACATTCAACACATCGCCGGGGTAAATCAAGTCTTCGTTGATCGAATGACTTGCAATCGCTGTCAGGTCGACTGCGGCAGTATTGAGCTCTGGAGAGCTTCTGAGGTACTCGGGAAGTGATGCGCCTTGATAGTCCACGCCAGAACGGCATCCGAGTCCCAGCAACAAGGCAATGCAGAGGACTCCCGTTCTTAGGTGGCAAAGAGGTAAATTCGTGGTGTTACCGGGGTGTACCATTTTGGCTACTTCGTGATTCACAAGGACGAGCTTGGCATTTTAGGCCCAACGAAATTAGCTGCCGGAAGACTTGTCTTTCGATTGGTGTATTGCCAGTGGAATGGCAATGGCGGCGGCGACAAGAGCGGTCATCAGGATCGGGTCGGATCGAAATATTTCTCGAATAGGCCGCTGGCCACGTGCGATGCGTGTGTCGTTCACGATCAAGAGGCTTTGTGAAGCCGACGGAGGAGCTGCCGCTTTTGTCCACAATCGACACATGCAGATCCCCTGATCCGTTTCCAGGCGATAGATTCCACCGGCCAGTTTCTGGAATGTGTGTTCCCCGCGGTTGTTGGTAACTCCGAGGGTTGACTGGGGTGATGCTGAAAAATCATCACGCGTCAATTTGATTTGGCTCTGGGGGATCCGCTGGCCCTGACCATCAACGACGACGACTCGAAGTTTGCCCTGAGCATTCAATTGAATGTCATGCACCTGGGGACGTTTGGCGGGGGCCTTCGGAGCCTGCGCCACGACGTGTGTCGGGAGAATCAAGCTGAACAAGGCGAAACCGATGGCACATGTGCGTGCCCGTTGTAATGCGCGTAACATGAAAACTCCCTGTTGAAATCTGTACGGTTCCGTAGACCAATTTCGCATTCCGTTACCCTCGACTGGCCTTGGGCACGTTTTTGCGACAATGGTGTCGTGGTCGGTAGTCATCGATCGTTATCTGCTTTTGAGCGTTGGTTGGTCGGACGTTATGGGGACAGTCAAATGCTCGCTGCCGGTTGCGCCTCAGATCCAATGTTTCCAAGACCCTCAACGAATTACGCTCTGAAGCGGAGACGAAAGGACAATCTTGAATGGACTTTAATCGTCATTGCGATCTACGAAATAGAAGTGACCGTAGTCGCTGGAATTAAAATCCGCAGGATGTTAACGAAAAAGTTCGTTAGAAAGAATAGCAATCGCGGTAGAACTTTGCCGATGCGGGTGGCTGGCCATTCGGGAGATACGAAAGATTGCGCCGCTTGTTTTTTACGGGCAACGATGGCCAATAGCAAACGCCAGCAAGACACGATAGACTTGCTGGCGCCGGTGGACTGTGAGATTTTTTTCTGTTAGCTGCCGCTTTCATCGTCGTTGTTTGTGATGATGATCGGCACAGCAATGCCTGCTGCGATGGCAGTTCCAAATAGCCAAGGGTTGTTGAGGCTTCGCATGATCGCACCGTTATAGTGTCCGGCACCAATTCCCATCTGACGGTTGGGTCTGCAACGATTTTGGCCTCGCAAGGCGTCGCCGCTGACGAGCAACACGGCATCTTTACAGGCGGGCGGGGCGCTGTTAGGGGTCCAGACACGATAAATGCCGCCCGCGTCGGCTCCCGCAACCTGGTAAATACCGCCGCGGAGTCCGTCGAAGCTGAAGTCACCTTGGTGGTTGGTTTGAACTTGGGACAGTTGTTTACCTCGAGCCTGGAGGATGACCAGGCTATTCGGCAGAGGTTTGCCCTGCCGATCGACCAATTGGCCTCGTAAGCGGCCTTGGCTATCCAGGCGAACGTCTTGTGAAACGTTTGCTTGGGGAGCGGCCGGTGTTGCTGCATGCACTGCTGGGACACCGGAGCTGACAAGGGATAAGCACGACAGTATGACCAGGAGTTGTCGATGAGTTTTTAACAACCTCATGGGAAATCCTCTTTTGCGTGAGAGTGTCATTTATCGTTGCGATCGCCCTGCTCGCAAGCAGGGGCATGCCAGCGACCTTTCGGGCTAGGTTGACGTTGTCAATTAGGTATCGGCTGCGGGCGATGCGATTCTAAAGCGATCTCTGGCTATGAGGAGGGATTGAGTGGGTTGCTGCCATTGGCCGACAGCGTTGGCTGTTTGCGAACTGGTATCACTTGACGCCCCTGCCCCGTTGGATTACTTACGCCCATTTCCAGTACAGCATCGAGGGGCGGAATTTTAGCTCCGGCAGCGAAAACGGGGTGGGTTCATGATTCGGTTAGTTCACGTCACAACGGTACCCCAGACGGCCACATCGTTTTTGTCGGGGCAACTGGCTTGGTTGAAGCAGCATGGATTTGAGATCACGGTGGTGACGTCGCCAGGTACTGAGATGGTTGAATTTGCGGAGCGAGAGGGTATTGGAAGTCGATCGCTAGCGATGAAGCGAGCTATTTCTCCGGGGGCCGATCTGGTCTCGCTGGCTCGTTTGATCTCTGTTTTTCAGGAAATTAATCCGCAGATTGTCCATGCACACACGCCCAAGGCGGGCTTGCTGGCGATGCTGGCTGCTGCCTGTTGTCGGATTCCCATTCGAATTTATCATCTACACGGACTCCGATACGAGTCGGCTGTGGGATGGAAACGTGCGTTGCTACAGTCGGCTGAGAAGGTTGCTAATCGATTTGCCACCGACGTTCTTTGTGTGAGTCCATCGGTCAAGCGGCAGGCGGTGTGCGATGGACTTTTTCCGGAGTCGGCAGCTAATGTGCTCGCTAAGGGGAGCATCAACGGAGTTGATTCGCAACGTTTTAATCCAGATCGAGAAGTGGTTTTGCATCGTGCTTTAGTGCGGAAGCGTCTGGGGATCCCGTCGCAAGCCACGGTATTGGGGTTCGTGGGGCGGATGGTGCAGGATAAGGGGATTTCTGAGCTTGTTCGGGCGTGGCGTCAACTTCGAGACGAGTTTCCTGAGTTGCACCTGTTGCTGGTGGGACCCTTCGAAGACGGCGGTGCCGTGTCTCTCTCATTGCAGTCCGAATTGAAGGCCGATTGTCGCGTGCATCTGCCAGGGCTCGACTGGAATGCGATTCCCTACTACACCGCAATGGATCTGTTTACCTTGCCATCTTATCGAGAGGGATTGCCAACCGTTCTGCTGGAAGCAGCCGCGATGCGATTGCCGGTCGTTGCTACTCGAGTCACGGGCTGTGTTGATGCGGTTGTTGAGGGGGAAACCGGTCTGCTTGTGTCACGTGGTGATGCTGGTCAGCTTGCCAAGGCGATTCGCCACTACGTCCGAAATTCGGAATTGCGGCAACGTCATGGGGTGGCTGCGAGAGCGCGAATTGTCAGCGATTATCAGCCACTTGCTGTCTGGCAGAGCCTCTATTCGCATTACCTTCAGTTGCTTGATCGAAAGGGTAATGCCAAACTTCACCGCGCTGGCTTGCAGTTGAGTTGATCTGATTTGCTCAGTTGCGGTTTGCAACAGCGACGGTCGTTCGATCGCTGAGTATTGTGAGGGCGGCGCATAAGCACAGCCAACGATCTGACGTTGGCTGTTGTTGGAAGGGCTGCAGCGTTTTGTTAGTAGCCCGGTTTGGGCAGGGCGAGGAAATCGGAGACAGTAGCCGGTTTTTCAGGGACCGGCTCTTCCTTCTTAATCCATGGCAGGATCGATTTTCGTCGCGCTGTGCGGACCTCCTGGTCGATCTTACTCGCCGATTGCTTGATCGTATTCGACGATTGACGCACTCGGTCTTGGGTGTCTGGCATCAGCCAAGAAGGGACCAACGCCTTGGATTTGGCAAAAAACGCTTTCGTGCCGGTGTTTAACTTGGACAGTGTCGAGGGTTTCGATTTTGCCTTGGATTTTGAGGGCATCTGAGGCATTTTGGGAATAAAGCTCTTAATGGACCATTTGGATGGCTCTTGTGGCTTCGCTTGCGCCCGGGCAGTTGCAGTCGTGAGCAGGGCCAGGGTCACAGCTACGAGGCAAAGACGTACGAACGTCATCGGCTCGACTCCTAAGATAGGGACCAGAGTGATAGGTTTCTTTGATCGAGCCTTGCCGCGAGCGGAAAGAGGCTGCGAATCGCGGCGGAGTGTTTCAGAATTGAGTTGGGATGTCCAGAGCGATTTAACGAAAAAAAGTCGGTTGTCATCGCCGCTACATTTGATGGGTGGGCGAATCCGTTGTGGCAAATCCGTTGCTTGGTTCTCGCCAACGTCGTAACATGACGCTCCGTCCGAAGGGGTGTTGGCTTTACCGGCAAATGAGTGGGAAAGTGAGATGATGGATATGCGAATCGGTTTCATCGGCGCGGGGCAGATGGCGCGAGCCCTTGCGAGTGGCTTTGTAGGATGCGGACTCGTCGAGCCAGGGCGGCTGGTGGTAACTGATATTTCGGAGGAGGCTTGCAAGCAGTTTTCAGCCGATTTGGACGGGGGCATAATTGCAAAAGATGCTCGTGCCGTGGTGGATCAGGTGGATATTGTCTTTTTGGCGGTCAAGCCGGTACACGTCTCGGATGTGGCTGATCAGGTGGGGACAATTCCAACTGAACTTCTGTTCGTATCGATTGCAGCTGGTGTCACGATGGACCGGCTCTGCAAGCTGTTTGGTTCAAATCGAATGGTGCGAGTGATGCCGAACACGCCTTGTTTGATAAACGCCGGGGCAAGTGCTTTTTGCGTGGGGGATTCGGTGACGCTCGAAGAGGCGAAAACGGTGAAATCGCTTTTGGATGCCGTGGGAATCAGTTTGCAAGTACCGGAGGCACTGTTGGATGGCGTGACGGGATTGTCGGGTTCGGGGCCAGCGTTTGTCTTTAAGTTTATTGAAGCTTTGAGTGATGGGGGGGTGCGTGTCGGTTTACCTCGTCATATCGCCTTGCAACTCGCTGCTCAAACGGTTGCTGGTGCGGCACAGATGGTTCTTCAATCTGAGGAGCATCCAGCGGTCTTGAAAGATCGAGTCACAAGTCCTGCTGGCACAACCATCGCCGGAATCGCTGCCTTGGAGCAAGGGGCCTTTCGTGGGACCGTGATGTCTGCGGTGGAGGCGGCCACGGCGAGATCCAATGAATTAGGGAAATTGGACGATTGAGGCTTGGAGCTGCGCGAGTTGAGGGCCCCTGCTGCACAACCGACTGAAAGCCAGTAAAATGGTGCTTGGAGCATTGGGATTGGGAGATGGGAGAATAGCAGTAAGGTTTCCGAATCGGTGCTGATAGCCGTGTCTCCTCACGATGACCAACGATTTCGAAAGGACCGAACCATTGTTCTCGATCATCTGCCAGATCGATGATAAGCATATCCCGCTTTACCGCGTGGTTTGGGTCTCGGACCTCCCGCATTTTTGTGGGCAAGATGATTGTTCGTACGAGGGACGATACGAGGTTCGGCTGGAGCAGGACGAATCGGTTTGGGCCAATCGGGACGAACGCGATCAAATGATTGCAGCTTTGGACGCTTGGCAGGGCGGTATGGGAAGTCCCAAGGATTGGGAGTAGAGAGAATCGGCGAAATTAAAAGGGCGGTGAACAATGTCTCTTTTCGAAAACGATGAATATCAGTGGCGTGAGACTTATTTTATTCTGTTCGAGGAAGAGAATCGACCTCAGGCGGAACAGGTGAGCGGTGCACTCAAGGAACTGGATTCACGCTTTGAAGTGATGAACGTAAAAGCCGACGAAGCGGGGAGATTCGAGTCGCTAACATTAGTCTCTCCGGATGACTACGCGGCCATGGATATTTCTTTCGTGGTCGGAGACGAGGTGGTTGAACAGACGGCGGAGCTGATTGACGAATTGCTCAAGGCTACTTTCACGGAAGAAGAAAAGTCCGCGATTCGAAGTCTTGGTGACTGTCGCTGTCGTTTCGACGTCTATCACTTCGAGCAGTTGACATTCGTAGGTCGCGATGGGGAAGGTGAAGAGGATGACTTCATGGACCCCGGAGCTCTGCTGACGGTGATGGAAAAAATTGCGGAAGTCAGCGACGGAGTCGTTGTCGACCCACAAGCCAACACCATTCTGTAGACGTCCAACACGGGCGGTTCGCAATAACACCTCCATTTCTATGGCCAAAATATGCTTGCTAAGGAAATCAAACCAGGAACTGTCGTCAACTACAACGGCGCGCCTGTCTTGATCAAGACGGTCACCGTTCAAACCCCGTCTGCGCGGGGTGCAGCGACGTTGTACAAGTTTCGAGGACGCAACCTGGTTGCCAAGCAAAAGGTTGATTTGACGCTCAAAGGACCAGAGTCTCTCGATGAGGCCGATTTTCAACGGCGCGACGTCAAGCTGATGTATGTCGATGCGGTCGATATGCATCTACTTGACCAAGTTGACTTCAACCAGTTTTCACTATCTCTGGAAGATGTCGAAGATGAGCGGCCTTACATCACGGAAGCACTCGAAGGGATGCGGGCGCTGATTTATAACGATCAGTGTGTCGGCTTGCAGTTGCCGCTGACCGTTGAATTGCTAGTCACCGAATGCGACCCGGGTGTGAAGGGCGATTCTGCGACCAAGCGGTCCAAGCCCGCCACACTCGAAACGGGCCTGATCGTTCAGGTGCCGGAGTATCTCGCTCAGGGCGAACGAATTAAGATCGACACACGAAATGGTGAGTATCTATCGCGTGCCTGACCCCTGCGGCTTGGTTCGGAAGTCGCCAGGCGATCCAAGAACGAGTATTACCGAGGATGGTTGCTCGCTGAGTTGCGTCCTAGAGTCGCGTACCCACTTCTTCAACCAATTGATCCTCGTCGGGAAACTCACCCGTTTCTAATTTTGAATAGACCAAGTTGTCTCCAAGCGTCAATTCGAAACAGCCTCCGCTCGATGGTTCGAGTGCGAGTGAGCTGATTTTCTGCTTGTAGGTGCTGAGTAACTTTTCCGCCAGACTGACGGCTTTGGGTTCGTAGTTTCACATTGCGCAGTAGCGTAAGTGAGCTTTCATGGTTATCTCCCCAGAATCGGTTGCCCATTGTTTCGGGCTGGTTTTTCGAAAGCAGGACAGAAAACCGCCACGGTGGGCGGTGGCGTTGTGTGCGATCGAGTTTGCCTATCGCTTCTTCTTAGCTCGCTTGGGTGCGGCTTTTTTGGAGACCTTCTTCTTGGCCGAGCTTGTCTTGGATAACTTCTTTTTGAAGGCTTGGCCCCATCCATCGGCATACTTTTCTGTGGAACCTACACGCACGATTGACATTTTCGTTGTACCTCTATAAGTGACGAGCGATACGGTCAGGAACCCGAACTGGTTGCTCCCGATTTCATCTGTGGTAACCGAACCGAGTTTGAGGGTCAAGCCGCTTAAGCCCAGTAATCGGACATCTGTTGGCTTAGGTTGAATGAATCATGGCCGAAACTCCCGTGATCGTGAGAGTCCGCCTCTTGCCAGCGGGCAGAGGCGAGCATCGATTAACGCTGCAGTCGCTTGTACTTGAAACGCTGAGGATCAGTTGATCGGGCCCCCACGCGTTCCCGCCGCTGTTTTTCATAGGTTTCAAAGTTTCCTTCACACCAGTGAATGTAGGCATCGCCTTCGAAGGCCAGAATGTGTGTCGCAATTCGATCAAGGAACCATCGATCATGACTGATTACGACCACGCATCCCACAAAATTCAGGATCGCTTCTTCCAGGGCCCTTAACGTGTCGACGTCGAGGTCATTGGTTGGTTCGTCAAGCAAAAGCACATTGCATCCCTGCCTCAAGAGCTTCGCCAGATGGACACGATTTCGTTCACCACCCGATAGGGTACCCACCGTCCGCTCTTGATCGGAACCGCGGAAATTGAAACGAGAGACGTACGCGCGGGCATTGATTTGACGTCCTCCCATCTGCAACGTGTCATGACCACCCGATATCTCTTCAAAGACAGTCGCCCCATCGGCCAGTGAGTCGCGCGACTGGTCGACATAGCCGAGTTCCACGGTCGATCCGATTCGCAAGACTCCGTTTGTCGGTTCCTGTTCGCCCGTGAGCATGCGGAATAAGGTAGTTTTTCCCGCTCCATTGGCTCCGATGACTCCAACAATGCCCCCTGGTGGTAGGCGGAAATTGAGGTCTTCGATCAACAGTTGATCGTCAAATGATTTGCTGACATGCTCTGCCTCGGCAACCAAATCTCCCAAATGTTGACCGGGTGGAATCTGGATTTCGAAATCTTCGGGGCGTTCCTCGAATTCAGCAGATGAGAGCTGCTCGTAGGCTTTGATACGAGCCTTGTTCTTGGCCTGTCGGGCCCGCGGGGCCATTCGAATCCACTCCAATTCACGCTGCAATGACTTCTGTCTCGCGCTGACTGACTTTTCTTCCGCCGCCAATCGAGCCTGTTTTTGATCGAGCCAAGAGGAGTAATTTCCTTCCCAGGGGATGCCTCGACCACGGTCGAGTTCAAGGATCCAGCCTGCCACGTTGTCGAGGAAATAACGATCATGCGTGACTGCGACAACGGTGCCCGGGTAGTCGGCAAGGTGTCGCTCAAGCCAGGCAACCGCTTCGGCATCCAGGTGATTAGTTGGCTCGTCGAGCAATAACAAATCGGGTTGTTCGAGGAGGATTTTGCACAGTGCAACCCGCCGCCGCTCGCCACCGGACAAGCTCTCGACATCGGCGTCTCCGGGGGGCAAGTTCATCGCATCCATCGCAACTTCTACTTGACGGTCGAGATCCCAAAGATTGCCGGCGTCAATCTTGTCCTGAACTCGCGATAATTCGTCGCACAGCTTCTCCATTTCTTCCGCTTCGATCGGCTCACCCAGTTTGGCATTTATTTCGTTGAAGCGATCTAAAAGTTGTCGCTTTTCCTGGACAGCCTGAAGCACGTTGCCGAACACGTCCGTGCTGGAATCAAGTTGCGGTTCCTGGGACAGGTAACCGACGGTGAACCCTTCTGTCAATCGAGCTTCACCGTCAAAATCCGTATCCAGGCCGGCCATGATTTTGAGCAGGGTGCTTTTGCCAGCACCATTGCGTCCTAAAACGCCAATTTTCGCTCCCGGATAGAACGCTAGCCAGATGTCAGCGAGCACCTCTCGAGGGCCATGCTTCTTGGTCAAATTGGCAATGGAGTAGATATATTTGTCGCCCATCATTTCCTTCTTGAATGTTTGCGGAAAGCGGTCGGTTTCAGCGGTCGGTTTCAGCGGATGTGAAGCTTTAACGCCTGGGTACCCTCTTCCGAATGTTCCTGGTGTGCGCTGCGTAACGAAAAATTTGACGTGATGGATCGTAGGTAGACGATGTCTGGTGTGAAAGCTCACCCTTGGTTTGCCCGCCGCTCCTGGTGAAACGGATCGAGCCTCCTCGTACTGCAACGGCTCGCCCCGCCAACCATCCGGTTTTCCGGGAGCACCATCCCTGCCGCAAGCACAGCTGTTCCCCGCAGCTGTGCTTGTTTTTTTGATTTGAGTGCTGAAGTCAATCATCCTACGATTTTCGTGCTCAGTTGTGGAGGTGGTTGGAGGGCTTTGAGGAAATCCATCTCTCGAAACGACGCGGTTGAAGGGACTTAGATGAGAGTCAACGCGCAATTCAAGCGGCGTCAACCCATCGGATTGAGATCAATGGCTCGATTCACGGCTTCGACTGCATTAATGCTCTCTTTTGACGAATACGAGGGTGTCAAAAATGAGAAGCAAATCGGTTGTCGCTGACGGAAACGAACCACTTGTGTGATGAATTCTGGATGGATCCGCGGGCTTTTTGCCGATTCAATCGCATCTTGGTTTTCGTTGCCGGCCCGTGTTGTCCACGGACATTGTTTTTTTAAACCGAACCCTGTCGGTTGAGATTCGGATTTGTTGACGCCAGGCAGCCGTAGCCATAGAATCCGGATCGCCACTGACCGTCTTCATTGGGTGAGAGATCAAGGCCTTCTCACTTCATGAACGTCCCATTCAAGTTGATTGTCAATCAAACGGAGATTGATCTCCGTAGCGAACGAGCGGGGAGGACACCGGGATGGATCAAGACACGGTCGGTCGACCGATGGAGATTCTGCTGGTCGAAGACAGCCTGGCCGATGCCAAGTTGGCGATTGAGGCATTGCGACGCGGCGATATCAAGCACCGCCTCACGCTAGTTCGGGATGGTGAAGAGGCGTTAGAGTTTCTTCAGCAGGAATCTCGTTTTACACACGCTCCTCAACCCGATTTGGTGTTGTTAGACCTCCATTTGCCAAAGCGTGATGGTCGCGACGTTTTGACGGCGATACGCTCTGAATTGGATTTCAAGCAGATACCCGTCGTGATCTTAACGGCCTCCAAGGCCCATGAGGACTTGGTGCGAAGCGAGCTTTTGCAGGTTGATGCCTACATGGTGAAACCGGTCGACCTCGAGAAATTTGTCGAACTTGTACGTCAGTTACGACATTTTTGGCACGCCGACGTGATTCTGCCGACGTGATTCGGCTCTCGTTGACCGCTTACTCCCACTCGATGGTGGCAGGTGGCTTGGTGCTGATGTCATAGCTGACTCGATTGACACCTTTGACCTCGTTGATTACGCGAGTCGAAATCCGAGCCAACAGATCATAGGGAAGTCGCGACCAGTCGGCCGTCATGAAGTCATCCGTATCAACACAGCGAATGACGGCCGCATTTTCATAGGTTCGAGCATCGCCCATGACGCCCACGCTCTGTACCGGTAGCAGGACGGCAAAGGCCTGGGCCGTTTGTTGGTAGAGGCCTGCCTGTTTGATTTCTGTGACGACGATATGGTCGGCATGTCGGAGCGTCTCAAGTCGTTCCTTGGTCACTTCGCCCAGACAACGGACGGCTAGACCTGGACCGGGAAACGGATGTCGCCAAACAATTTCTTGTGGGACTCCGAGTTCTTCTCCCAATCGTCGGACTTCGTCTTTGAATAAATCCCTGAGTGGTTCGATGAGTTCGAATCCTAGGTTTTCAGGCAGTCCCCCCACGTTGTGATGTGTTTTGATTGTGGCGGCAGGCCCATCTTTTGCAGCGCCACTTTCAATTACATCCGGGTAAAGCGTGCCTTGTGCCAGAAAACGGGCGTTATCAATACCAGCCGCTTCTTTTTCGAAGCAATGAATGAACTCATGACCGATTCGCTTTCGCTTTTCCTGGGGATCTTCGATGCCCGATAGAGCCGTCAGGAATTCTTTCTCAGCTTTGATCACATGGAGATCTGTTTTGAAATGGTTCGAAAATTCTTTGATGACGGCTTCTGCTTCATTCATTCGCAGCAACCCATTGTCGACCAAAATGCAGGAAAGTTGCGAGCCTAACGCTTGGTAGAGCAAAGCGGCTACGACGGACGAATCGACACCGCCTGATAAGCCACAAATGACGCGGGAGTCCCCGACCGTTTCTCGGATGGTTTCGATCGTTTCACGCGCAAAATCGCCCAGTTTCCAGGTGCCACTACACTCGCAAACCGAGACGAGAAAGTTTCTCAGCACGGTCTTTCCTAAAGCGGTGTGCGTTACTTCTGGATGAAATTGAAGTCCAAATACTGGAAGGTCTCGGTGGCGGACTGCGGCAATCGGACAGGTATCGGTCTGAGCCAGGGGAATGAAGTTGGATGAAACTTGAGCTACCTGGTCTCCATGACTCATCCAAACGTCTGTCTCGGTGGGCAAGCCGTCGAAAAGGCCTGCCGACTCGTTGATGCGACAGCGAGCGCGGCCGTATTCTCGAGCGGGGGCGTTTTTAACTTCTCCGCCCAGCGCGTCGCAGGCCAGCTGCATCCCGTAGCAAATTCCCAAAATGGGGATGCCCATGTCAAAAATGGCCGAATTGCACTTCGGAGCCCCTGTTTCGTAGACGCTTGAAGGGCCGCCGGACAGAATCAGACCTCGTGGTGCATGTTCTCTGATTCGTTCAGGTGCAATGTCGTGTCGGACGATTTCACAGTAGACGTTTTGTTCACGAACGCGGCGAGCGATCAGTTGGGCATACTGTGAACCAAAATCCAATACGAGGACTCGTTCTTGAGCGATCCTGGGGCCAGCCGTTTGATTTGTCGATGAGGCCGTGCTCATGGGGCCGTCCTTTGCTGTCAGGTGTCCGAACAGACACCGATCGGTTCCGGTTTCAAACCCCGGATTATAAGAATCGAGACCATCTGTCGCCAGTAGCAGCAGGGGGCTGACCGTCTTGAAGCAATCGTAATTCCTCGTATAGTCACGACTTGGTTGACCTCAAACGCTTTCTCACGGTCGACTTGCGAATCGTGCCACATCCGCTTGGTGTGATGCTGGAATCGGGTAGGTTTTGAGCTTTTCTTGATCGAAAACTGGCCCTTTTTATTGAATTTATGGCGCAGAAAAGAGGAAATCCCGTGCAGATTCTCTTGACCAACGACGATGGCATCTATGCACCCGGCCTAGCTGCAATGGAGCGTGAATTACGAAAAATTGGAGATGTGTGTGTTGTTGCACCGGCCACCGAGCAGAGCGGCGTGGGCCATTCCATTACCTTTTTGAGTCCCTTGATTGCTCGGGAGGTATTTGAGGCGGACCGTCACCGAGGTTGGGCTGTGGAAGGGAGTCCGGCGGATTGTGTGAAAATCGGCGTTTTTGAATTTTGTCCCCGCAAGCCTGACTTGGTTGTAAGCGGCATTAACGGTGGTTTGAATGCCGGGATCAACGTGCTCTATTCGGGCACGGTTGCAGCGGCGATCGAAGGCGCTTTTTTTGGAATCACCAGCATCGCCGTTTCGCTGGAACATGACGAGCATGCTCAGTTCGATCGAGCAGCGGAGATGGCTCGTGGAATTATCGAACAACTGTTGCAGCAGAAGAGAGCTTCCCAACAACTGTTCAATTTGAATTTTCCCACCGCGGCCATGGACGAACCCAAAGGCCTGCGTGTGGTTCCGATGGGGGTCGAACGCTACGGCGAATTGTATATCAAACGTCAAGATCCCAAGGGGCGGGACTACTTTTGGGCTACCAATGATCCGCCGCCTAAGCCGTCGGAAAACGACACTGACTTGACATGTCTGGCGGAGGGGTACGCGACGCTGACATCCTTGGATTACGATCTTACCAAATTTGATATGCAGCGAGAAATGCATGACTGGGAGATCGTCTTGCCCGAACAAAAACGCTGAGATAAGCCTCTCCTCGTTTGAGTCTCGGCAATGGCGTCATTGGCCGATTCCCCGACGCGGATCCTGCAATTGATAGCTGCGGATTTTCCAGCTGTTACCTTTTTTACGCAGTTGCACGACCACATACCGAGGCACGATCTGACGTCCCCATCTTTCACGACGGTCGGTCGCTGTCGCGACCGCGTTGAAGGAAGCTTCGCCGCTCACCAATCCGTTTCGTCGTGTGACGGTTGCTTGGAAATTACGCTTGATCGTCACCTTTTCGATTTGGGCTGTTTGCAACAAGACGCGGACGTCATCCGCCAATTGTGGGTTGTCGGATGAAAAGTGGGCGACGACGGCGTCGATGTTGTTCGCTTCAACTTGTTTGGCGATCGTGTCGATTGTCTGCCGGATCTGTTCCGATTCCGTGACCACTAGTGCTTGAATCACCAGCCAACCAGAGGTGATGGCGACCACCATCAGGCATCCGAGCAAAGCACGACCTGAACGGGTCTGTGTCCAAATCGCGGTAGCGATTGCGAATAGTAAGGCACCGACAAACAACGGTACCGCGGGTTGTTCGAACATCCAATTCATGCTGTCCACCCAGACTGCACTGTTGCGGATTTACGCCCCTCTGCTTCTCCCCTGCCCCGTCTGCTTTCGTCGGTCTGCGTTGACGAGGTCAAACTAGTCGGCACGTTTGCGGCCGCGAAATCGCTGCCACCATAATCCGCTCCAACCCACAACGAGCAGAATTCCTGCAATCAAGAAAAGGGGGTCAAGTGAAATGATCATATTGTCGACCGTTGACGGTTCGACTGGGCCGTCCGCACCCGAAACGGCTTGTCCTGCGCTCTGACGGGCTGAAAATTGACGCTCAATCTGAGATTGTCGCCGGCCGTATTTCGGGCTGCTCAGATAGAGTGCGATTAGGGCCGCTGTGCCAAACAGATAGACCCAGAACCAAATCGAATCAGTGAAACTTTCGGGCTTGCGCTCGGATGCTTCGTTGGTGGGAGGCACGTCAGACATCATTACTTCCGCGGGCACCATCGGTTTGCATGTCCGATGGTGCGGCTGCCCTGTGACTTGTCACGAGTCGGAGATGGGTTTGTTTTCGGGTTAACGCTTGGGGAACAGAGGACCGCCGTATAGAGCTGCTGCTCCGAGCTGTTCTTCGATGCGGAGTAACTGATTGTACTTTGCCATCCGATCCGTTCGCGATGCCGAGCCCGTTTTGATTTGACCCGTAGACAAGGCGACGGCCAGATCGGCAATCGTCGTATCTTCCGTTTCACCACTGCGGTGGCTCGTGACGGCACTAAAGTTATTTCGCCCGGCCAACTGAATTGCCTCGATTGTTTCGGTGAGGGAGCCAATTTGGTTGACCTTGATTAGGATGCTGTTGGCAATTCCTTCATCAATACCCCGTTGCAGTCGTTCGGTATTGGTGACGAACAGGTCGTCGCCTACCAGTTGGACTTCGTTGCCCAACCGAGTGGTTAGCATCTTCCATCCTTCCCAATCGTCCTCGCTGCAGCCGTCTTCGATCGAGCAGATGGGGTACTTCGAGACCCAATTGGCGAGGAAATCGACCATGCCCGCCGAGTCGAGTTCACCACCGTCAATTTTGTATTTGCCGGTTTCTGGATTGTAGAACTCGGTGGCAGCAACATCGAGTGCGATGCGAACCTGCTCTCCTGCTTTGTAGCCGGCTTTGTCGATTGCTTCGAGAATGAGGTCCAACGCTTCGACGTTGCTGCCCAGGTCGGGGGCAAATCCGCCTTCATCGCCGACTGCCGTGTTGAGCTTTTTGGATTGCAACACTTTTTTCAGGTGATGAAAAATCTCGACTCCGCATCGCAAAGCTTCGCTGAAGGTGTCGAAGCCAAGTGGCATCACCATGAATTCCTGGACATCGACCGAGTTGTCCGCATGCTCACCGCCATTGACAATGTTCATCATCGGTGCCGGTAGGATACGAGCACCGGCTCCGCCCAAATATCGATAAAGCGGTTGTTCGGTGTAATTCGCGGCGGCGTCGGCAACGGCCATCGAGACTCCCAGAATGGCGTTGGCTCCCAAGTTCTTCTTATTGGGAGTCCCATCCAGAGCGATCATGCGTTGATCGATTGCGACCTGTTCCCGTGCGTCTTCGCCCAGCAACGCATCCGCGATCACCGTGTTGATGTTCTCGACGGCTTGGGTGACACCTTTGCCCATGAATTCGCTGGCGTCTACGTCTCTCAACTCCCATGCCTCGTGGGCGCCCGTGCTGGCTCCGCTTGGAACTGCCGCGCGACCGGTGGTTCCGTCGGCCAGATGGACATCGGCTTCCACCGTTGGGTTGCCACGACTGTCGAGAATCTGTCGGCCTTGGATGTGTACGATGGTGCTCATTTTGTCTCTCGCTGGTTTGTAAAAGCAAAGTTGCCCGCTGAAGTCCGAAGAGGCGGAATCGCTTGGCAACAGGATTTATCGGTTCGGTAAGAAAATCGGGATGCGCGAGGCTCAAGGATCGCTGTTCGACACCCTATTCGCGACTTATTTTGCCCGATTCGACAATTGTTTTCTAGGTGACGCATCCACGTGTTGCGAAATCTCCCCGAGAGTTTCACAATTGGCGGGGGACGTCGGTGGCAGGGCGAATTAAGATTCGAGCGTGAAAAGGGGCTAGATTTCGATGTTTGCGGGAATTGTGGAGGAGTTAGGACGCATTGTCGAGGTTCGGCCCGATAAGCCTGGGTGTCGGCTGGTGGTTGACGTCGATACGGTTCTGGGCGGCACGGGGATTGGGGACAGTATTTCCATCAACGGTTGTTGCCTCACCGTGGTCAAGATGGATGGTCCGCGTCTGGAATTTGATGCGGGGCCTGAGACACTGCAAAAAACCAATCTTGGAGAACTTGCGGCGGGCTCGCAAGTCAATCTGGAACGATCTCTTGCGATCGGAGATCGACTTGGAGGTCACTTTGTGACCGGCCATGTGGATGCGGTTGGACAAGTCGATGAACGGGTTGACGATAAAGATTGGTCAACGTTTTGGTTTCGGGTACCGGCCGAATTGACCCGGCAAATGGCTTCCAAGGGATCCGTTGCCGTCGATGGAATCAGCCTGACTTTGGTCGATGTGACCGATGACCGCTTTAGTGTTGCCCTGATTCCTCATACATTGCAGGTTACGACATTGGGTAAAAAGAAGTTGGCTGACAGTGTGAATATCGAAACAGATCTGCTGGCGAAGTATGTTCAGCAGCAACTGACCGGAGAGGAACCGTTATCGTAACGGAGATTTATGTCGTCAAAGAAGCAAACGGTTTCATTCTTACGTGAGCGTTTTCGAGAAGTCGGATTTCGACCGTACGCTAAACACGGTCAAAATTTTCTGATTGATCTCAATTTGTTGGACTTGCTTGTCCGTGTTGCGGATGTCAACTCGTCCGATGTGGTCCTCGAGGTGGGCGCTGGGACAGGCTCCTTGACCGCACGAATTGCGGAACGCGCTGCAGCAGTGGTGACCGTGGAAATCGATCCCCATCTTGCCCAACTCGCGCTGGAACAGCTTGAAGGTGCTGACAACGTTACGCTTCTACAACAAGATGCGCTCCGCAATAAGAATAACTTCAGCCCGATCGTCATCCAAACTTTACAGGAGAAGATGGCGGAAACTGGGCAGACCGATTTCAAACTGGTGGCCAATCTTCCCTATTCGGTCGCCACACCGATTATCTCAAATTTGCTCAATTGTGAGATTACGCCTTCAAGTATGACCGTCACGATCCAAAAGGAGTTAGGTGAAAGAATTGTGGCCACGCCACGCACCAAGGATTACAGCAGCTTGAGCGTTTGGATTCAGAGCCAATGTTATGCGGCCATTGTCCGCGAAATGGCTCCCTCCGTTTTCTGGCCACGTCCCAAAGTGGATTCCGCGATCGTCCAAATGGTGATCGATCGGCTGAAACGTTCACAAATCTCGGACTTGGGGGCTTTTAATCAATTCATTCGCGGTGTTTTCTTACACCGGCGAAAGTTTTTGCGAAGTGCTTTGGTGAGTTCGCAGAAGCAACTGTCCAAGTTGGAAGTCGACCAAATCATGCAACAATTGGGCTTCACTGCCCAGACTCGAGCTGAGGAGCTGGTGGTTGAGCAGTTGTTGAGTCTCTGGGAAGCCGTCGCCAATTTTCCAGCGGAACCGCCGCCGGTTGAAAAATGATCGTTTCGAGGAAGTTTCGCAGGCTTTCGTTTCCCAAATCGAAGCCATCTGTTAGATTGGGATGATTCCGTTTGTAACTACGCTGACTGCAGTGGAGCAGGTGTTGGATGAAGTTTGTTGAACTATCAGGCGTTGTTTTGACCAGGGTGATTCACGATGACGAAATCCCAGAAGAGGATTTGCGCCGTGCCGGTGTGAACGACGACAGCGTCGTCCGCATCAACGAACAGGGGGACATCGAACTGCGCCGCACCGATGGTTGGGATATCATTGGCGGTCTGCTGGGCGATTTTCGCAACCGAATTCAAAAAGAAACCGGAATGGATTGGGCCTGAGATGCCCGATTGTCCGCGAAGCGATCAGGACGTTCGGAGGACTAACCGCTTGGGGGGGCTATCAGCCTCAGGGATCCCGTTGAACGGGCGGCTCAATCGACCCGCCCGAAAGCCTAACTAAATTCAGTCGAGTGGCTCGTTTGGAAATAGCGTTCGCTGAGTCTGTCGAGGTGGCTCTCTGCTGTCTCCCAACTGAATAACAAGCCATTCGCGTATCGTGAGCAAAATTTGCTGCTGCTCTTCATCACGCAATCTTCGACCTTTGGGGATTTGATGCCATTTCCAGAGACAACTTCTGCAGCAGGTCGCCGTCGCATGTTGTGCAATGAAGACGGGATGACCTCGCATTGGCGTTTGCTGGCCATCGTTCGTCGGCATCTCCGGCGCTAATCTGTCTCGAACGAAACGTTGGGCGTGCTGCATCACCACATCCAGCGTCTTGAGTAGAAGATATTCCCGATCTTTGTTTGTCAGCTGGAAACGTTGCCGAAACTTACTTTGGCTCAGATCGGGATTTGGACCGGTGGGCAGCATGTTGGGAGGGTCGTTCATGGCAAATCCAGGGCCCCTTTTACCCACGACGAGATTCGAGCTTCAGAAAAAAACGCGGCGGATTTGATCGCAAAGGCCTTTCCACGCGGGGCAAAAGTTGAATCTCAAACGACGTTGGAGCTGCCTTGAGTTTGTGATTGCTGAGTGAAATATGATAGCGGGTGAAAGCAATCGGTTGGTGAGTCAACCCGGTTTTCGGATTGCCCCTCGGCACTCAGGATGACTTTCCCACCCGCTCCGCGAGGAGCGGTCGCGTCGACAGCTTGGCCTCGGTTATCGACTCGCTTTGCTGGATTTTTTATCGTTGCATGTTTTTTGTGGCCAATCGACTGCTCCAATTTAGCCGCTAAGTGGAATCTATGGGGGGAGTCACTGCGGGATCGACTCGGCCGACTGAGACGAGGACGAATCGTGCGAAAAGAAGGTGGTGGCAGTTCTTTGTGAGAGTTGGGGGATCTAGTTGGGATGGTTCGATGCGGTTAGAATCTGGGTGCGTGCTGAATGCTCTTGCGAGCAACAGCCGCTCAGATCACCGACTGACGCAAGGCATTTTGTCGGCCGATCACGCGCTGCCTCCCTCGGCTTGAATTTCACGATTGGAAATTATGTGAGTGGATGCGAGGCTGCTCACAATTCCTCGCTTGATGCTTGGAAGTGCTTGGAAGTGCTTGCATACCTGGTGGTAGCCGCGGTCTTCAACACCGTTGGGCCGCATGTAAAGCATGTGGTCGGTGGGTTCGATTCCCATGCACTTCCGCCATTTTTTTCTTGTTATCAGTCCGGAGCTTGCTCTGTGATGCTGGATTGAGAACCGCTTAGGTCGACGATCATGAATAATCTTTGGGGGCTGCGATCGGGATAACGCGAAACTCTTCTCGGCGCTGCCCAGCTGGTTTGATCGCCAAGCCTTGACATGTTAGGCTGGCGAGGCATTTTAGGATGTGTTGAGGCCGCTTGCAGGCCGATACTCTTTGCAATTGGAGCTAGTTTTCGGTGGCTGCGTTACGGCAGGGACTTTCGGCTGTGCAGAAGCCATCTTCCTACATGCGACGGACTACATGTGACGGACCGATCTGACGCGTGATGGGGCACCATCGGTGATTGGTCCACAACGGCGCGGTTGGCAGGAATGGGTAGGAGAGTGGTCGCCCAGGAATGTCGGCTTTCCTTTACTTCCACAGCCTCCAGTGCTGGAGTTAATGCGACGGTGAGCCTCGAAAAGCTTCTTGCACCTTTCAAACCGCCGACTGACAGTTTCGTACACCGTTTGCGTTACTGGTTAGCCGAGCAACCGGAAGAACAGGCGTTCTCCTTCCTCCTGGATGGGGACGACAATTCAACCAGTTATACGTACGAACAGTTGGATCGGCGGGCTCGTGTCATTGCCCACCGGTTGCAGCGGATGGGGATGCAAGGTGAGCGCGCTTTGTTACTGTACCCACCTGGTTTAGATTTTGTCGCCGGATTTTTCGGTTGTCTTTACGCTGGCGTCATTGCAGTGCCGGCTTACCCACCTCGCCGCAACCGTAATATGCATCGGATTCAGGCGATTGCCGATGACGCTTCAGCTCGTCTCGCCTTGACGGTGTCGGATGTGCTTCATCGGACGGAGAATTTGCTGGACGAAGGTTCGACGATGCACGGTCTGACCTGGTTAGCCACGGATGAGTTGTCCGATGACCAGGCAGACGGCTGGGAGATGCCCCCGGTCGATGGAGACACGTTGGCCTTGTTGCAGTATACCTCAGGCTCTACCGGATCGCCCAAAGGCGTGATGTTGAATCACGGCAATATCGTACACAATTGTTCTTTGATTACAGGAGCTTTTGAAGCGGGCCGTGAAGTGGTGGGAATGTCATGGTTGCCGACTTATCACGACATGGGCTTAGTTGGCGGTGTCCTGAATCCACTGTACATCGGCCGGCCGAGCATTCTGATGTCGCCGATGTTGTTTTTGCAGCGCCCCGTGCGTTGGTTGAAGGCCGTTTCGAATTTTTCGGTTACGATCAGCGGCGGTCCCAACTTTGCCTACGATCTGTGCACCCGAAAGATCACAGAAGATCAGCTCACCGACATTGATTTGAGTAGTTGGACGCTCGCCTTCAACGGTGCCGAACCCGTTCGACGCGAGACGTTGGAGAAGTTCTATCGTCGGTTTGCCCCCTACGGTTTCCGAAAGGAAGCGTTTTATCCCTGTTATGGAATGGCCGAGACGACGTTGATTGTCACGGGGGGAGCGCGGCGAAAACCGCCGGTGGTGCGTTGTTTTGATGGGAGTTCTCTCGACGAGGGCCGCGTCAACGTGGCGGCACCCGATGGGGATCGTGGCCGTTATGCGATCGGTTGTGGTCGCAAATTGCAGGATGAAGAAATCCTAATTGTTGACTCGGATACCCGAACGGAAATGCCTGAGGGTCGGGTGGGTGAAATCTGGATACGAAGCGGGAGTGTCGGCAAGGGATACTGGAATAAACCGGAGTTCACGGCAGAGACGTTCGAAGCACGATTGGCGGATGATGACGATGAACGTCGATTCTTGCGATCGGGTGACCTAGGATTCTTTCACGAAGGTGAACTCTTCGTCACCGGACGCATCAAGGATTTGATCATCGTCCGTGGTGTCAATCGCTATCCCCAAGATATTGAAATGACGGTGGAACGGGCCGACCGACGTGTCCGGAACGGGGCTTCCGCGGCTTTCGCCGTTGATGTCGAGGGGCGCGAGCGACTGATTGTGGTGAGCGAGGTCGAGCGAAATCGGGACGATGACTGGGATGAGGTCATTGATGCCATTCGACGCGATGTCACGACAGAGCATGAATTGCCCCCGGATGGCGTGATTTTGGTTCGCAGTGGTTCGATCCCCAAGACATCGAGCGGCAAGATCCAGCGACACGCCTGTCGACAGGGGTTTCAAGAGGGATCGCTAGTCACCATCGCTCGCCGCTGCCTTTGGGAAACGGAAGCAACGCCACCCGACACACCCGAAGAAGCGGTCCTGCCTGTCAACGGCACGGTATCCGCGGCTGATTCGGTTCGCGTGCTCAATACGGTGATGCAGCAGGTGAAGGCGGTTGCCAAGGAGCGAGCCAAAGAAATCTATCCCCAGACAAGTATTGTCGAGTTGGGACTCGATTCACTTGAACGGATGGAAATCATCAATCTGTTGGAAGAAACATTCGGTGGTCAGTTGCCGGAAGATGTATTGCCGGAGATCGAAACTTGTCAAGAAGTTGCTGACGCAGTCATTACCCACTTGGGTGCGCGACAGGCTGACAAACCTGGCCGTCGGCGCTTTGAATCCATTCCGGCTGAGAACTATGACTTTGGGCAGATGACGGAGTACCTGCAGCTAAAACGGAATATGGAGATTCTCCAGTCAACCGGCTTGCCCAATCCTTACTTCCAACGACATCAAAGCGTAACACGGGATACGACCATGATCGATGGTCGTGAATTGATTAACTTTTCAAGCTACAACTATCTCGGTATGTCGGGTGATGCAGCCGTCGCTGAATCCGCGAAGAAGGCGATTGATCAATACGGCACGAGCGTTTCCGCAAGCCGTCTCGTTTCGGGACAAAAGACGATCCACACGGAATTGGAACGCGAGATCGCTGATTTTGTCGGCGCCGAAGACGCTTTGGTTTATGTGGGCGGTCATTCCACGAACGAGACCACAATTGGCCATCTGTTTGGACCGGGTGACCTGATTCTGCATGATGCACTCGCCCATAACAGTATCATTCAAGGTGCGATTCTTTCCGGTGCTCGGCGTCGTCCGTTCCCTCACAACGGTTTCGAGGAACTCGATCAGCTGTTGAAGGAATTAAGGCACGATTATCGTCGTGTGCTGATTGTCGTTGAAGGCGTCTACAGCATGGATGGTGATTACCCTGACCTGCCGGAATTTGTGGCAGTCAAGAAACGCCACAAGGTGTTTTTGATGGTTGATGAGGCTCATTCGATTGGGACGATGGGAGATCACGGGCGCGGGATGGCCGAATTCTTTGGGATAAACCCCCCCGACGTTGATCTGTGGATGGGGACTCTCAGCAAATCTTTTGGCAGTTGTGGCGGATACATTGCCGGTTGTCAGCAGGTGGTTGAATATTTGAAATATACGGCGCCGGGTTTCGTTTACAGTGTGGGGCTTTCACCATCGAACGCGGCGGCTGCTTTGGAGTCGATTCGTTTGCTGCGACAAGAACCCGAGCGGGCTCGCAAATGTATCAAAAATGCCCAATTATTCCTGCGGGAAGCACAGCAACATCGGCTGTGTACGGGCTTAAGTAAAGATACGCCCGTTGTACCGGTGGTGATTGGAAGTTCAGTCAACGCGCTCAGGTTGTCACGCCAGCTTTACGAACGGGGAATTAATGTTCAACCGATTCTGTACCCCGCAGTGGAAGAAAGTGGGGCCCGTTTGCGTTTTTTCGTGACCGCCTCGCACACCACCGAACAGATCGTCGAAACGGTAAAAGCCGTGGCGGAAGAGCTGGCTCAGATAGCTCCTGCCTACTTTGCACAGTCGGGAGAAACGCCCCGTCCGGTGGGAAATGCCGTCTAAAATCATCACCTCACCCGTGTCTCTCGGGAAAAAAGGTGTTGCGAAGTTTTCCTAGAATCATAAAAATGACTGTCGTGCGTTAGATCCGTGCCCTAAGACTTCTTTCCCCTACGATTAAAGAGGTATCCGTCGTGCTCACTGAAGCGCAAATTCATCGCAGCTTTCGTAAACTTTTTGAAAACACCGAGGTCTCATCGGAACTTTGCGATAAGGCAGAGTCGTTGATCGATGACCTGCGACTGGAAAGTCCCTTGCGTCACCGGCTCTCTGAAGAATTGGACGAGCTTCGCGAGATTTGTTTGACAAATAACGGATAGGCCCTGCTCACCTCGTTTAGATCAAAAAAACCTTGATTCGCCAGCTGCGGATCAAGGTTTTCTGTTTTACCGTGTTCGCGACTCTGATCAGCGGTTGACCGAGAAGCCCAGCGTAGCACCGGCGGTGGTGAAGGATTGGCCGGGGAACTTGTCATGGATTAGTGGGAGGCCTTTATGAAAGCCGGGACCACGTCCGATGCCGTTGGTGAAGGCCATAAACTGGGCCCCCACCTCGATCGTGAATTTCTTCGTGACGTCAAAACCTGCGTTCAGTCGCAGCTCACCACCCCAAGTAAAGCGATTGTTGAGGTTCGTGGTGTCGTCAACGATGTGGATTTTGGTAATCGGTTCACCGTCCAGGATCGCGAGACGTCTGCCAAATGGTCCGTACAACGCCGTCTGTATGATTTCGGTATGCTCATGAGTCTGCTTGATATTCGTTTCTGCCATGTTGTGAAAAGCAAATCCTTTAATTTCCGTTCCCAACCGCCATCGACCCCTTCTCTTTGAGGCTCGCATGCCAAGCTGTCCGCCGAGCAGATCGTTATCCGTGAATGTCTCGCTATCGTAAAAATCATCGGTTAACAAAAAGTCGAGTTCTTCAGCCCCGCTTGTCGGCGGAATGGATGGATCGGTTCGTTGGTAAGCCAGAATATTAAAATGATCTCGAATCCGGTTGTAGCGAACTCCTACGAACGGCTCCAGAATCGCACCATTGAAAGTCGGTTTCATGCGCCAAACGCGGTTGATGTCGATGCTGTAGACATTAAATGCGTTTTCCGTCACGAAAGTGTCGCCGATCGGATTGCCGCGAATGTCATCCACCACGGTACCGTCTTGGGCCACATTCGGGTTGATCAGTCGGCGCTCGGGATTGTCGATCTTCTGCACGGACACAAGCCAGCCGCTGGCCGTTCCGTGACGGCTTGACTCTCGCATATAGCCAAAGTCGAAGATATTTCCACTTGTCCAATCGGAAAAGTCTTCGCCGCCAATCGCTTGTTTGGCACGGCTGACGCTTGTCGACAACCGTTGGTATTCGAAGAAGAATCCCAAATTGGCTGTCGGACGTTCGTCGCCACAGTCGCAGTAGATTGGCTCAAACCAGTTGAAATTCAAATCCTCCGGGCAAAACTCCGGGAAGAGATGATTTTCGTGGACAACTTCTGCTGATGCGGAATCCGCGACAGTTGTCATCCATGCTGCGAGCAATGCTAGAAGAACGAATTTGCTTTTCAACGACATGATTCCGTTCCCACTCCCTGGTCATCCATGTGATCCACGGCCTTTTGATCCGTGAGTGTGGGTAATATCGGACGTACCTGTCACGCAAGTTGAGGAACACTGGTAAGAGATATGGAAAAGTTTGGATCTTTCGGTGGTTGCTACCGCCGCTGGCAAGCGGGCTTTTCCCCTGTTTTTCGAATTCAAGCCGATTTGGGCCCTCGGCCATCGCCGTCGTCATCGGGTTGCTCTGAATTGTCCTTGTTCGCACCACAGCCTATATTTACCAGATAGACGCCGTTCTAGGAGAATTGAGATATGAGACAGATTACGCGGATTGCTTGCTGGTCGACTTTAGTGGCTTGGGTAGTACTTCCAGCGGGCGCGCGGGGCCAGACGAGCTCACCCCAAGCGAAGGAGTTGATCAAGGAGTTTGATCAGGATCAGGATGGGAAATTAGGCAATGCCGAACTCGAACGGGCCTTGCAGGCGCTCTTCCCGCAGACACGTGAATATGTTCGTGTCATCAAGAGTGAGAAAGGCACTCCCATTGCCTTGGAGACTTCCGTCGCTTCGTTGGAGTCTCGTGATGGCGAAGTGCAAGTGGATCTGTTGGGAGCCATTCATGTCGCTGATGCGTCTTATTATCGCGAATTGAATAAACGATTTCGCGATTATGACGTTGTGCTGTACGAACTCGTGGCTCCCGAAGGGACCCGAGTTCCCCGTGGGGGTCAAAAAGCACAGCATCCGGTGGGTCGCATGCAGCAGGGAATCAAAGGTTTACTCGAACTTGCTTTTCAGCTTGATCATATCGACTACACAAGGGAGAACCTGGTGCATGCGGATATGTCTCCTGAAGAGTTTTCCAAGAGCATGAAAGACCGTGGCGAAAGCTTTGTGCAGATCTTATTCCGCATGATGGGCCAGGCGGCAGCGAAATCTTCTGACCAAGATCGACCGTCTGATTTTGATCTAATCCGTGCGTTATTCGCGTCGGATCGAGCTTTGCGATTAAAAAGAGTGATGGCCACTCAGTTCCAAGATATTGAAGCCCAAATGCAAGTCTTGGAAGGTCCAAATGGCTCGACCTTGGTGGGCGAACGCAATAAGAAGGCATTGAGTGTGCTGCGGAAGGAAATGGAAAAGGGTCACAAGAAAATCGGCATCTTCTATGGTGCGGCACACATGCCGGACATCTCGCGCCGGCTTCAGGAAGACTTTGGCATGCGCCCGACGGATGAAGAATGGTTGAAAGCTTGGGATATGTCGACCGAGTCGCGTTAGTCAATCTCTTGTCCATCGACGAGTCGACTTATTACCGGCCGTCCTCTCCAGGCGAGACGGCTCGTCGGACCGTTTGCTCGATTGTCAACCCCAGGTAGTCTGGGCGATGGTGGGGCGATCTGTCTGCTGAAACACCTCTGTTTCTCGAGACTCCCGGAAGGTTTTTCTTTCATTGAGTTCTCTTTCTTTACAGAAACGACTGAATGTCGCATACTGACGGCCCGTTGCAGGAAATCCAACTGAGTCGGCGCTTTCTAATGTTGGCTCGTTACGCAATATAGATGGAGTCAACGTGAATGGTACGGATGTCGATGAACGAGATGACCACGTTTTCTTGGACGTTCGAAGAGGATGTAGAGCGATACCTAGCGGCCGGTTATGAGGGCATAGGAGTTTGGCGGCCCAAGCTTGCGGATTTTGGCGAAGCACGGGGTGTTGAACTCTTGTTGGAGAGCGGACTGCACGTCTCCAACTTGCTTTGGGCTGGAGGTTTTACCGGAAGCGATGGTCGAGGATACGACGACAGTATCGTCGATGGGATTGAGGCAATCGAGTTGGCTGCAGCGATGAATGCCGACTGTCTTGTTGTCTACAGCGGGGCCCGTGATGGGCACATCTACAATCACGCCCGCAGGATGACTCGGAATGCCTTGAAACAGCTGCTAAGCGTTGCCGAAGCACTTGAGGTAACGCTTGCGATCGAACCCGTGCATCCGGCTTGTGGCGGTGATTGGACTTTTTTACATAGTCTCGACGATGCGCTAGATCTGATATCTTCGATTGATTCGCCCTACCTTAAGTTGGCTTTTGATACTTATCACCTCGGCCAAACACCCCTGTGCTTTGATCGTTTGCGCGAGATCGCGCCTGCTGTTGGGATCGTGCACCTCGCTGATGCGCGTCAGCCACCCAACGGGGAGCAAAATCGTTGCTTGATCGGTGACGGGGGCGTTCCGATTCGAGAGATCGTCAGCGCATTGCAAGATGGTGGGTTCGACGGCTTTTATGACGTCGAGCTGATGGGAGAAGATATCGAGTCGTGCGAATACGGACAAATCCTGCAGCATTCAAGGCTCGCGCTCAGTGAGTTAATCAGTGCTTGAACCGATTGTCCCGTCGCCCATGTTTGAGTAACTGGCTGAGTCAATCAGTGATCAGCTCGAAGCAGGCGACGTGATCCGATCCGCGAACGTACATCAAGCCGTGAGCAAGGATTGGTGCGGCCCAGGCGGGGTACTTTAGCAATGGCTGGGGCCCTTTTGCTGCGTCCGTCTCGATCACTGGAGTTGATTCGGAAACCAGCTCGTATTGTTCCGGATTCGCTTTCAGTAATCGCAGCACTCCGTTTTCTCCCAGGCAGACAAAATGTTCGTCGACGTATAGCAGCGAGCATCTTGTTAAACCAGGTTGGCTCCACTTGATTTTTCCGGTTTCAAAGTCGATGCAGCGTAGTTCAGCGTTGTAGGAGTGACGACCACTCGATCCATACAAATAGCCATTGTGATAAACGGGGGTGTTCCAATGGGCCTGCATGGATTTTTGGCGCTGGCGGGGATTGTCCTGCCAGACGGTTTCGTATCCTCCCGGTTTGAAACGAAGCAACGCGCTGCCGGGGCCATAGGTTTCGGAAATGAAAACCTGATCGTTCACGATGACCGGCGTGCTGGCGTTTACACTTTCAAGCGTTTTGGCTCGCCAAGGAAAATGAAAATCGCGTTTGCCCGTTTGAGGGTCAAAGCCCGTTAGGCCGCTTCGCATGAAGGCAAAGCCCCAGGCACGTCCCTGACGAGTGACAATTTGGGGAGCGGCGTAACTGGCAAGATCATCTCCCAAGCGAAACTGCACCTTTCCATTCCATTTGTTGAATGCGACGAGGCCTGTTCCGTTTGAGCTGACGCGATCAAGTTGGCCAGGTGGCAGATTCTGATCGTCTAACGGGCTGCCGCCTACGATTGCGATTAGGAGGTCGCCGTGAATGATGGGAGTACTGCCGACTCCAAAGAAATTTTGCACGACCCCAAATTTTCGATTTGTGTCCACTTTCCAGATTGGTTTGCCGTTTCGGCCATCCACACAGTGCAACATGCCGTCAACACCGTAAATAAAGACAAGGTGTCCATCAATCACTGGTGAACATCGGGGGCCGCTGTTGTATCCATACGTATCGACGTATTTGGATGGATATTCGAATTTCCAGAGAAATTTGCCCGTTTCGCTTTCAACACAAGCTAAGCTCGCTCTTCCCGTGTCAAAATCAAACTGGAAATAGCGGCCCTGGCAGACGCTACCGATTCCGTAACTTTCCGAGAGTTTTCGTTTCCAAACCAGGCGAGGGCCGTCTTTGGGCCAGCTTTTGATTCCCGTTTCCATTGATTTGCTGTCACCTGTTGGTCCGAGAAAAGTTTCCCAGTCTTCACCCCGTTGTCGGGTGCCCAAATTGACCAATTTTGGCAAGTCTGCTTTTGGCACGTCAGCCATGCTGAGTGTTGCCAGCAGTACCGTCGGCAAGAAACAAAAACAGAAGAGTCCTGGAGAATTAGTTTTGCAGCTTATGATTGTCATTGGATAAACCGTTTGAATTTCAAATCGAATACAAAGTGAATTCGTTTTGTCTTTAATCATTTACGAAAAGCGTAAATGCTTTTTTTCACTCTAACCTATTTAACGGGCGTCGACTTCCTGAAACCGGATGATAGCGAATGTCAAAGTTGATTATCAACGATCGAATTCAAATTCCACAGGAAGAATTCCAAATTACCAGTGTTCGCAGTAGCGGACCTGGCGGGCAGAACGTGAATAAGGTGAACACTAAGGTCATCTTGCGTTGGAATCTGTTCGAAACGCCGAGTTTAACTCCGTATGTGCGACGCCGCCTGATAGGGGCGGTGAAAAATCAGATTTCAAAAGAGGGGTGGCTTACGGTAACGAGTCAAAAAAACCGTTCTCGCTACCAAAACCAAACGGACTGTTTGCAAAAATTGAGACTCATGATTCTTGACGCTGCAAAGACCACGAAACGACGAAGGAGTTCTCGTCCCACACTTGCAAGCCAACTGAAACATCGTCGTAACAAGCAGAAGAAGTCAGATAAGAAAAAGCTACGTCAATCGCCTAAATTCGATGGCTAGTTGAAATCTTTTACTAGCATCTTTTGCCGATCAGATGGATAATGCTCGCGTTCACGACAACCGTTGTCATTTGTGATTGCTTTGCGGACATCGATTCATCAAGTCCAGCATTAGTTGCTATAATTGATGGGGCAACAAGTAATCAAAATCTGGATTTCAATATATGTCACGTATTCCGGAAATCGACGATATCCTACGAGATTGGCCCTACGAACCAGACTCCGTCAGTGTCCGCATGGCGAAAGGGAAAGATGGTCGCGACATCATTCAAATGCGGATCGAGATGGGGATTTTACAAATCGAGACGGTTGGACGACCGGACGGAGATCATCCAGAAGGGTATCAAACCTATTTTGATTTTCTTGTCAGCCAGGCACTGCAGTCCGACGAGATGACAATGGACGAAGAGCAATGTGCGGAGGCTGATCGGGAGTTTGTCCAGTTCTATCATCGGCGGATATGTTGGTTGGCGATTCGTGAGTTCGAACGTGCCAAGCGTGATGCTGACCATACACTCGGTTTGATGGATTTTTGTCGAAAGCATTCTCCCGATGATTCGTGGACGCTCACGCATGAACAGTATCGACCGTTTGTCATGTTTCACCGCATCCAAGCTGCGACCTTGATGGCCTTGGAAGACGAAGATGCTGAGTTGGCGATTGAAGAGGTGAATCAGGGCCTCAATCGGCTGCAGCAATTCTTTGGTGAGTTCGAAGCGGAAGAAGACTTCGAAGAAAATGAACTGGTTGCTCGACTGGTTGAATTACGTGAGTCCGTTCGTGAAAAATTTGACGTGGGGCGGACCTTGGAAGAACAGTTGGGGGACGCGATTGCGTCAGAGCAGTACGAGTTGGCGGCTGAATTGCGTGACAGGCTGGCTGACCGTCGGTTTGATTAAGGATCGTTTAATGCGGCGGGCGGATGCGGTGCCGAGCTGGCTCGCAGCTGAACGCTTGGCACGAACGATCGGTTTGCTACGATGGCGCCGAGCTAGACACGTGGTGGATTTTCAATGCAACGACTGCCCCCACTTGCGTCCTGGCTTCTCCTTGAGATATGATTTTCGATCTTGATCGAACATGGGGGCTAACTTTACCCATTGCGTGTGTCGGTTCACACTTGTGAATCGTTGATGGAATTGAACGTCGGAACGGTGATTGCAAGGCGACCCATTAGCCATTATCGGAATTCGACGCGACCCCTCAATGCGACCCCTCAACGCGACCCCTCAACGCGACCGATATCGGTCGCTTGCCAATCGTTGCGGTTAGCAAGATTCGTAGCGGTTTCTTTTTTGGGCGACGATTGTGAAATGCATCGTTGGTGAAGTTGACTCTTTCAGCGAATCAGATCTTGTGCGATGTGCTTCTCGCTCTGTCGGCGTCGCGGGACGAGGTCAGGTCGCAGTGAATTGTCGTTGCAGGTTTCTTGGGTTGAATTGGGCTCGACAAGCGTTCGAAGATGAACCGGTGTCGCATTAGCGCAAGGTGCCACCAGGCAGAATGGAAACAATGAAGAAAACGAATTTTGGAAATTGCTCGTTGAGGGAATGGGGCTCAGTTTCGAGCAGACACGACGGGCGTCTCTGGATCGGGGAGTAATCGAAATCCGGATGCAATTGGCACAGGGCCTGCTGAGTTTGGCGGTGCCATCCGCAGCGGTGGCTGCCCAGGTGCTGCCGGAGTTGGCGGAGCCACAATTGGCGAGCTTGACATGTTTTCGATCAGAATACGAGTTAATTCTGCCGCCGATTGAGGCTTTCGATGCACCTCCTGGTGTTTGGCAACGACAAGTTTTTGACTAGCAGCTCCTGCCTGTTCGGCACTCTTTACGAGGACAACTTTGTCGCCTTCGCCCCCTTTCATGTGATAGCCAGTGCCGATGATGGAATGGTAACGGACTTGGCTCGAGTAGCGTAACCGATAGATTGCGAGCAGCAGTCGGTTGTCGGGTTCCAGCAGATCAACGCTGTTGGCAATCCGACTTCGCATTTGCCCGGTGAATACGCCCGGATTGGCGAGGATCAGCATTCGATGAGTTTCGACTTGGGCCGGATTCGTTTTCACGAGAGATGAAGTCACACGGCCAATGCATCGACGCGCATAGCTCGATCCTAAATGTGGAGTTGCGATGTAAACGACTCGTCGTACGGATGGCACCGGGTCAAAGAAGAAAGCGTTTCCTAGCCGAGCCTTGATTGCGGGAGGAGCACAAATGCTACTAAGCGGTTCGTAGGCAACCGCCTTCCACAGCGTTTGTTCGCTATAGGTCACCTGGAGCTTTGCTACCAATCCACCGAGGCTGTGGCCGACCAGTACCATTTGATCAAAAGCGATGTCCTGGCCGTCCGGGTTGGCTGCTTGCCGTAGTCGTTTCAGGTCATGACGGAGCTTCGCGGCTGATTCTAAGAATGGCCGACCAGTAGGATATTGAAATGCCAAGATCTGATAATGATCGATGATTTCAGGTTCGGCTCGAATATCATTCGCCATGTCCGCCCAAGTGAATCGATCGGAGGCAAGTCCATGGATAAATACGATCGGGATCCGCCCCGGTTGATAAGGCTCGATCATCAATAACCGCGCCTTATCAACGGGGTCGTCAGGTCGCAGGAGCCCCTGAATTGAATTGCGATCCGATTCGATGAGTCGTTCGGCAAAAGGAGCGGTCAGATCGCGAACAATCGGCACCTCTTCGTTGCCGATCGCGATTTGTCGCACATGAAGTGGGTCATAGAATGCGAAAATCCATTCACCGGTCGGTTGGGGGCGTAGCACAAGCGTGGCGGCAAACGAATGGGAGGCTCGCATGAAGGCAGGCTTCGGTTCTGTTTTTCCATCGATGACCAAAGGCACCCCGACGCCTGCGAAGAGATGGTAGTTGCTGATGTTCTCGGAGTTCTGGCCTCCTATGAGATTGAATTCTTGGAAGTCGGCCGGTTGCCAGGCGAAACTTGTGTAGCTGGCCGGTACGAGGATATCGCCGCTCGGAGCTGCCAGATTAAGCCCCTGATTGGGGTTAAAGCGACCAAACTTTGGCCCCAGTATCGCCAGTTTTCCCAAGGACGAATGATAGATTTCCCAAGCGCGCGAATGATCCTCAATCGCTCCGACTAACTCCGGTTGGATCAGTGGCCAGCTGAGCGTGGCCGCCTGGTAATAGTGGTAGAGGCATTGGGGCTTGAATTGGGTTTCGTACTCGGTTGCCTGCTTATAGTGTCCCTCGATTAAAGCCATAACCGGATCAATGGGCTGGGGACGTTTGTGATGATGTAGTTTCTGATGGAGGTGGTCATGGAGGCTTTGATGCGAGCTGACGGGTTGAGTTTCCGTTTGGGCAAAACCAGCCACCGGCGGTGCGTTTGGAAGTGGTGCGGCGAAGTCGCTTTGACTTGATCGACCCGCGCATCCTATTTGCACAGCCAAGATGACGCAGAGTGACGCCGCAGCGTAACTCTTGCGAAGGGCATCCATGACGCTATTTCGTGATTCCATTTCTAGTGACTCGATCCTGGTCAGCTACGGGTCGTCCGAGTTAAAAAAGGGTACCACTTGAAAAGAAACTCGTCGCAGAAAACAAGGGGGGGCGTGCGGGTATTTTAAAAAAAAGTCGTGTCGTGTGTGAGCTGAATCGATTACGGAAACTTTTCACCCACCGTGATTGGTTGACCCCTTTTCTGAACCGATTCTGGCCGCCGAACCATTTTGACTCAATGGTAAAGTTCGCCATAACCAACCCCCGTTATCGCTAAGCCGTGAGCGTGGCAGCCGTATTCTTTCGTAATCGATATATTCCGGAGGATTGACTCGAAGTTGAAATCTGTGTGTCGAATGTCAGCGATATGTCGACGGAAATCTAAGAACGTGTGAACAAATTACACATTTGATGGACGTGTTTTTTAGGTCAGGGAGGACCATGATGAAGCTGAGAAGATGCTGTGCCATGTTGCTTGTCATTGCCGCAACTCACACAGGCTCAATGCGTGAAGTCCGAGCGCAGGCTTTCGGTGTGGAACTGCACAATAGTTTGATGCCGGTCTCAGGAGCTATGGGGGGAGCAAGTCTTGCCAATGCTCAAGATCTACCATCTGCGATCAATGGTAATCCGGCAAATTTGGCTCGCTTTCGTGGTACCCAATTCTGCAATGCGGGTGCCTGGGTGGAGCCCACGATCAATATTTCTAACAACGGGGGTGTTGTACCCGGAGTCGATCAATACCGAGCCAAGTCCGAAGCACAAGGATCGGCCTTAGGAAACATTGCCGTTTCGCAAGACGTTCGTGCTTTGGGGCTTCCGATGACTTTCGGAGTTGGTCTGATTGCATCGTCCGGAGCCGGTGTTAGCGCACGCGATGTGCCCGCGAGTAATGGTACTTCGGCCTTACTGAATGTGCTCGAAATCGCACCCGCGGTTGGAGTCGATCTGACTGATAATGTTGCTGTCGGCGCTAACCTGATGCTCGGCAACAGCACGTTCGACGGGCCGTTTGTTGGGATCGGCGCGGCGGCTTATGACTATGCCCTGCGAGCTGCTTTCGGCGTTACCTACGACATGACTTGTTATTCGCAGATTGCGGCTTACTACCAAACGAAGCAATCGTTTCGTTATGAGGACGCAATCCGACTTGAACTAGCCGGCGGCGCATTCAGCTCTGCGTTTGATGTCTCCCTGGACTTGCCCTCCAACTTCGGGATCGGATACGCAAATGAGCGTTTGATGAACGGACGATTACTGCTTGCGGTCGATCTCCTTTACAAGCAATGGTCGGAAGCCAGTCTTTTCCGTTCGATCTATTCGGATCAATGGGTGGTACAAACAGGTTTGCAATACAAATTGAATCGACGTGTCCGTTTACGGCTCGGCTATGCTTATGCAGAAAACGCCATGCTGGCGAATCCGCAAGGCCGTATTGGCGGCATTGTACTGCCTGGTACGACAGCCGCGTTACAGTATGTGCAGGCTTTGCTCCCCGCCATTAATAACCATCGAATCTCAGGTGGATTCGGAGTACGCGATGTATTACCCGGGGTGGATTTTGATTTCTTCGGCGGCGGGATGTTTGATCAATTTCAGCGTTTCGGTGCATCCGCTGGCAGCATTGAAAGCTATTGGGTGGGGATGGGACTGACTTGGCGATTTGGACGTGGTTCCTGTTGTCGATTACCCGTGCCCGATCATTGGTAATCGTGGTTTGGATTGATTCGCTTCGGTGACGCGGATGCAGCTAGCGTTTCAAACGTATTGTAAATCTGGTCACTAAGTGTCCGTTCGCGAAACAAAGATGACTTTGCTAACTTGACGCATTCGTAGGACTTAGCGTTAGTTGGTCCCGTTTTGTTTGCAATTGGCACGCTCTGTGCGTTAGAGGGTTGCGAAAGCGAAGCTGAGGTGACTTGTGAGAACTTCAGCTTTGGGGGATGCAAATTCGAATCGCCAAAGGAGTGTGCAATGTTGGTACTATCTCGAAAACTGAACGAACAGATCCGAATTGACGAGCAAATCACCGTGACGGTTCTTCGTGTCAAAGGAAATACCGTTCGATTAGGCATTGAGGCGCCGAAAGAAGTTAGGGTGAGACGCGGGGAATTACCCCGCTTAGAAAAGCGGTCGCAGGCCCCGCTGGCGTCTCGCACGAACAAGTTACCTCGTCTTGCTGAAATCGACCCGGATCCCAAGCCTCGCGTCGACCAAGATCAACGTCAGCAGGCAGGCGGGTCGGTCTCTCATACGGACCGTTGGACAGTGGCGAATATGCGCAATCGTACGCAAAGCGATCAGAAGAGTCGGGTTCGACCAACCAGGGGACGCGAAAATCCGGTGCTCGGTTAATCCGTGCGAGTTGGTGTTGGCAATCGGCTGATCGAAGCGGCTGGTTTCCGTTTCGCCACGATTGGACTCGCTTCATTGAGGTGCCTCAGTAGGACACGCTGCACCTCAAGTACCGTTTTGGGGTGACGGTGGATATTCAAATGATCTGCTTCCACAACGAGTTCGCTTTCTGCTTCTTCCAAGTGCGCACTTTCCGTTGTGACGACTCCGTCACTGGTACCAGCTACTTTTGATAAGAAGCCTTCTTCCGCAATTCGTCCCATCACATTGTGGTATTTTACCCAGCCCGCTTTTTTAGAGTCTAACAAGATGCCAAGTACGGGAGATGTTGGGCTGAGTGTGTCGATACTCGTTTGAGCTTCCAGCAAGCCAATGCCAGTCGACTCCTCTGTATCGTCTCGGCTCAGTTGTTCGATGGTTCGTTGGACGATGTCTGGTAAGGAAATGACTTTTCGTCCGATCCATTGAGTTGCATTGTTGGAAAAATTGCTGCCGCGATGCGGTGATGCGATGGTCACCACTCGTTTGACGGAGGGGTTGGGGCCAAAATAGAGCGCCTGTCTTAACGAGTTCACGACGTGCTCAGGGGCGGCTAAATCGGTGCTCGGCTGCTCACTGACCAGGCTCCAATAGTCTCGGCCGCTCTCCACGGTTTGCATTTTGGCAATCAGCCCACCCATGCTATGACCGACGAGGACCAGTTGATCGAGTGCCGGAGCCTCAAGTCGCGGGTCGAGGGCGCGCCGAACGCCGGCCAACTCTGAACGGAGCTGAGCCGCAGTCAACCAAAACGGCTGGCCTGTGGGGTAAAGGTAGAACCAGAATTGATAATGATCGCGGATCTCCGGGTTTCCACGCAAGTCATTAAACATTTCCATCCAGGTCACCAGATTCGACCAGAGGCCGTGGACCATTAAGACAGGAATCTTGTTGGCATCGTATGGCTCGAGCATGTAAAGGCCTTGAACGTCCTGAGAATTACCACGATTCAGGAGACCTTGGGTCGATTCGTTCGCCTGCCGGAATGTTGGATCATTAAGACAGTAAGCCAAGGGTGTGCTCAGGTCAGTTTCCAATGGGACTCGCTTCTCGTTGATTGCGAGGTTGCTTGACATCATCGGGTCGTGTAATTCCAACACACAGAACTGGCGTACCTTGCCATCTTTGGTTTTCGATTCCTCACCGGGAAGTACCTGCAAGAAAGCCGTGACAGGAAAACTCATACCGGGTGCATAGTATGGGTCGGCAGGATTCGACTTGTTTTCGGGGTTGTGGACTGCAATTAGAGGCACACCCAGACCGTAGGTTCGATAGTGATTTTGAAGGCCTTGGACTTCGTAATCCGTTGTGAATTTTAATTCGGATATTTCGGTCGGTCGCCAAGGCCCGCGACATTGAATCGTGATTTCATACTGTTGGGTCTGCGTCGCAATAACGTGCGTCGTCTCGGGCTTCAGTTGTCCCCGCTTTTGTACAATTCGTAAGGCGCTCTCCAATGCACCGTTGTAAATGTCGGACGCTTGGCGAAAACGAGGATCATATGGATTGCGACGGGTGAGCAACTCATCCCCGAGCAGATAGGAATAAGCATTGGCGACCGAAAGACCAAATAGATCAAACGCTTCCGTTGTGTTGCCCTTGTCCTGCGCCCGGATACCACTGATGTAGGCAATTTCGGCCGTGGCAAAGACGTTTTCGGGCGTCGTGTCCCGACGGCTTATCTCCTGTAATTCGGTCACTAATTGAAGGGGATCTTTGTGAGCTTTTTTATCTAAGTCATAACGTCTGAGTAGCTGCTTGGTTCTTGGCGTTGCTTTCGGGCCTTTACCTGAAAATAGGTTCAATTCGGCAGCCAACGGTATGTCTGGCTTCTCTCGGACCCGAACCCATTCGGTGTTTGAGCAACCGATACAAAGCAAGAGCGCAATCACAATCGACCAACCATTGCCCTCCATTGGCTTGTGTGGAAGTTGGTCTGCGGGGCAAGACACACAAAATCGTCGCGCGTTAAAGGTCATACATCTTCGGATGGAGGCGGCACGGGAACATCATTTGGGGGAAGAAATTCCGGTGAACGATAAGGATCAATTCCCACTTGGTCAACATAGATTTGATGTGAGCTAGCTTGCTGTCGCCCGCCCTTGGGGCGAGCGTTTGTTGGGGATGCCTGTCAGCTTTTCAACTTGGCACAAGAAAGTATCCTGAGTAACCATCGATGCAAGCTCGTTGCCGAAAGACGTGGAGAACAAGAGTGTGTCTGATTCGAAGCGTGGCGACATGCTAGCTCGTGTTTTGCGGGGGATTTTCGGAATCCGCAGTGATGCACAACGCGAGGATCATAAAGCGAGTAAAGCACAGACGCGTGAATTCGTGAATTAACGTTCGCAGCAAGCGAAAAGCTTGCTGGATCGATTGGCGGGGGAGAGTTGGTCGATCAGGGTGATCTTGGTTAAGTTGTGCCTTTGGAGGAGATTCGCGAGCGTTTGAATTTCTGAGAAGTTTGCTGGCTCAACCTCGGTTAGGAGACAGCCGTCTGCTTGGTAGCGTTATTGATGAAGATCAGTTGAAAGACTTGTATGACTTGGGATTTTCGGTCCTGGTCGCCACGCGCTAGAAACGATGGATTTACCCATCGTCACCCGTGTGCTTACCCTGCCCTGGGAAAAACCTCCTTTTCGAGCTTGGGTTTATTTTGTTGGCAAGCCGATTTTCCTGGATCAGAAATGGTATAGGCGACAGCCGATTAGGGTTCGTGATTCGGACTTTGGTATCGTTCGCCTGGGTGGATTTGGGAAATATGTATTCCGAGTGGCTGACGCGGCGAAACTGATCAACAGCTTGGTGGAAACTCTGGAGAAATGCACGATAGATCAGGTCACGGCTTTGCTCCGCGATATGATTGTTTCGCGCCTCACGGATTTGATCGGTACGGTTGAGATTTTGCTGCCGGATATGCCTGCCAAATTTGACGAACTCTCAGCAGGTGCTCGAGCAAAGGTGTCGAAAGAGTTTTCTAAATACGGACTTGAGTTAACTGACTTTGGAGTTAACTCGCTCGATTGCCGCGATCGCGTGGCAAGCGGAGTAGATCGAAGCAAAGCTATCTGGTGACGACCCGCGATTGAGGCTCTGTTCGGAATCTCTGGAAAAAACGCCAAAGCTCTTTGTTGGCTGAAAGCGAGTTTGTTGTATATCCGAGCAGATTTGGATTGGTGGGTTGCTCAGGCCAGATGCGGCCGGGCCAAGTGTGACCGCCTCCCTCGATGGTATAGAGAACGACTCGTTCTTCGCCTGTTTTGTCGAGATGGGCTTCGCGCACGACTCGGAAAGGGTCTTTGCTTGTGGCTGGTAGGAGCGTGATTCGTGGTGGCGTTTGACAGTCATTCCCTGCGGCCCACCAATCGATGGATTCACGTACTGAGCGGAAATTGATTTGAGATAGGCTGCGTGGTCCGACTCCCCCATGGAACGGTACGAACTCATCCGCCGTACCGTGGAAATGAATGAGTGGCACGGTTCGTTGGGATCGCTGGCATGCTGACATCGTTCCGGCGATGGTACCGATGGCGGCAACCAAGCGGGGATGTGTTTGAGCCACTCGATAGCAAAGCATCGCCCCGCTTGAGACTCCTGCCAGATAAACGCGTTGTCGATCAATTCCGAGTTGCTTTCCGAGGTGTCGAATCAATTCGGCGATGAATTGGACGTCATCGATGTTTTGCCGCGACGCGAAGCTCGAGCGATGTCCGATATTCCAGGATAACGATTGGGGCGTTCGCCCCGATCCGTCTGGATAGACAACCACAAATCCGTGTTCGTCGGCCGAGTCGTTCAGGCCACAGAAGTTGGCCATTCGCTCGCCGTCGATTCCTGTTCCATGGCAGGCAATCAACATGGGAGCATCCTTACCGAATTGCGGTGGCAAGTGGACGCGGAAGGTTCGGCGACGGTTGTGGACGAGCACCGAGCTTGGGTAGTCTGATTCTGCGTGGTTCAAGCTGTGTCCAATCGAACATGTTGAACTTCATATTTTATCAGCCACTCTAGCCAGCGTTCTTGGTCTTCACTGATCTCAACTTCGGCTTTGATCTCGGCCGACAGGGGCGACACAATCTCAATCACGAGGTCGTCTAGCCAGCGTTTCGCATCTTCCCGATCGATCCAGTATTCCGCCGGTCCGAGTTTGGGCGCGCCTTTTTCGCCGGCAGGTGTCATGAAATACGAGATGTCGGTGCGAAATCGCGACGGCATCTCGATGGCTGGGACATCGCTACGCGAAACAGCAACGACTTGCATATGATTCGGTCCTTCTGTGGAAATCAGCTAAGATGGTGAGCTCGGCTTTGAAATATCTCGGTTCACGGCCAATATAGCGGTCGGTCGCCCCCTCTGGGTATATGGTGTTGCGAGGAAACCGGCAATCAAAGTCTCAAGATGGAAGAATTCGGGAAATGGATGAGCTACATGAAAGCCCCCCTACACTCACCCGTCATGCGGTTCGAGAGCTCGATCGCGTTGCGATGAATCAGCTCGGAATGTTGGGGCTGGTGTTGATGGAGAACGCGGGGCGTGGTGTGGTCGACTGCTTGCGCCGTCAAGGCGATTTGAATCGTGTTGTGATTCTGTGTGGTAAGGGAAACAATGCTGGCGATGGATTTGTCATCGCGCGTCACTTGGACTTGGTTGGGGTCGTCGTCGAGGTTGTACTTTGTTGCAATCCGGACGAACTGCAAGGCGATGCCTTGGCAAATTATCAGTTATTGCCGCATACTCGCGCCACGGTTGTCAAGGAGCTTGATGCTTGCCTGTTCGATAACCTGCGATCCTGTGACTGGGTCCTTGATGCGTTGCTCGGCACGGGAGCCAAGGGCGCGCCTCGTCCACCCTTTCGTCGAGCGATTGAGCTGATGAACGCATGCCGCGCCCGGAAGCTTGCGGTTGATATTTCGAGCGGATTGGACGCCGATACAGGAGTTCCCTCTGAAGTCACCTTTCGCGCCGACCTGACGTGTACCTTTGCGGCCGCGAAACCCGGTTTGTTGGTCGCTGAGTCGCAGTCGTTCGTGGGCGATTTGCAGATTGTTGATATTGGGGTGCCAAGCCGCCTGTTAGCCAGATTTGGGATCGGCGATTAGTGCCATTTAAGCTCGCATTTCCCCTTTGACTGCCCACACTTTGGTACACGATTTGTGCCAAGACCTAGCGATACACGGATTGGGACGATCTATCTGCCAAGCTGACAGGAGATTGGCAGTCGTTTGAAGCTGCGATTCTGCGTCAGTCAATCTATCGACGAGTGGTAGCCTACGAAGATCTGAAAGATGCTGAATGTTCGGCCGTCGATCCCGCCATTGGGACACGTCGTGGGCGGTCGAGCGGTGTTGGTCGCTTTGAAACCGAGATGCTCAGCCAGCGGCATAATCTGATAGCCCTGATGAACCTATCCGGCCAGTGAATCGAAAAAATCGATCGGTATAAGTCGTTCCGTCAACTGATCCTCGATATGAAAGTGCGGTAAGTAAGACCTACGGAGAGCAGGTAAGTTCGGCCTCCAATGGACGCGGCATTGGCTGCATTGGATCAAGGAGGGGTAACAACGGTGTGAAGTGGACCAAGCTCTCCTCCCGCAAGCTCACAGAAAACCAGATGCGGTTGCAACGGTTCGCCTTGGCATACGACTCATTTAACTTTCTGCGGCGGTTGGCGTTGTCACGGAAAGTCCAAAATTGGTCGCTGACGACTTTGTGGCGAAGCTCGTGGAGAAGGGACTATTTGGGGGCTGCCTGAAAAAAAATCAGACGAAAAGAATCGGCGAATTTCTATTCTGTTAACGCATATCTAGTTGTTGCCGTACTGATTTAGCGGCGTTCAATAAAATTTTCGAGGAACTTTAGCTTGCAAAGGAAAGGTAAAAATCATGAAGCTCCAGGCACTGACTCTTGGCATCACTTTGGTGTGTTGTACTCCACCGCTTTTTGCAGAAATTGTTGCGGATTCTGTCGTGGACCGGTCGACCAGCGGTATATAGGGCAAAATGGGTGGACTTACGGTTGTAACGAACCGCCAACGGAAAATAACGGGAAAACTGTTGCCTCTGATGCTGTTTACAATACCGACGATTTTCAAGCCTTTGGAGACCCTGACTGGCGTTGGAGAGGCAACGCCTGGGGAAACATAACCTGAGTATCTTTGCCCGAAACCATCGTCGATAAGAATGCTGGTATTCCGAAGGGAAGTGGCAACAGGAGGCACCTCTTGCAGTATGCAATGCGTCGTTGGGAATCCAACGTGAGCGGTAATGCTACGATCACTTACAGTCACTCCAAGCGGAACACAGCCTGCGCAACGGTACAACGGTGATCCTTTATCACAATGTCTAAATCGACGATTTTAGGAAGATTGAAAACCCGCTAGACCTAGCATACAAGGCTCAAAATCGGGTTTTCAAAACAGGGGGGCAAAACGACCGTTTCAGGTACCGTTTGAGGGTGCGGTACCTGGAGACCCTACAGACGATTTGCTGGACAAGATTCCGCCAAGATGATGCACTAAGATGCGTTGGAGGCACACTTCGCCCTCGCCCGCCTTCTTCGCCAACACAAACCGATTCCACCTAGCACGGCCCAAACGGCTAGCGAGCCGGGCTCTGGCACACTGGCGGGAGAGGAAAGACTTGCGACTCGAAAACCGACGCTGAGGTTCTCGAACGCCGGGAAGTCGCCGCTCCGGATCGACGACGACAAGAAGTCGGAGAAGTCGTAACCCCAGAAGCCGCCGCGGAGCCCGCGATACGACGAATCTATGATTGCTTCGTTCCACTCCCAGACGTTGCCCGCCTGGTCATACGTTCCGTACGGACTCAGCGCACTGGTATACGCACCGACTGCGGTCGTATTCCCGAAGACGTTATTGTAGTTAGCTGAGTTGGTTCCGCCCGCAGGTGCCTCCGCAGTAGGCAAGTCGTCGCTGCTGGTCGCATAGTCAAAGTAGCCGCCTGCATTAGAATTTAACGTGGGGTCGTAGTACGCCGCCTTGTACCACTCATCTTCGCTGGGAAGAAACCAAGTCGCACCGGGGTTACGACTGATGCTGTTGTTCGTAATTCCCTCGTCCGTGATCG